>JAUNNI010000111.1 GCA_030531555.1 Eubacteriales bacterium
TATGGGTTTTTAATCAGAAAAAATACTTAAGGTGCAAAAATTTAGGAAGTTCACAGTGTGGTTTTTTCAGGAGTGCTGGAGCCGCCGCCACCACAACCTGCCATGGAAAGAGCCATAACTGCTGCTAAACCAAGAGCAATAATTTTTTTCATGGAATGTTCCTCCTTATGTTTTATTTTTATTTATTCCAGCATGCAACAAAATGTCCATTACCGCGATCTTTCAGTTCTGGCATTTCTTTTGCACACTGTTCGGTAGCATATTTACAACGGGTACGGAAAGGACATCCACTAGGCATACGTAATGGAGAAGGTACATCACCCTCTAAGATGATACGTTTGCTCTTACGTGCTGTTTCCGGATCCGGAATAGGGATTGCAGATAAAAGAGACTGTGTGTATGGATGAACTGGATTATCCATCAATTCGTCAGAATCTGCAAGTTCCATCATATGACCAAGGTACATAACGGCAATACGATCAGAGATATGATGTACTACCAAAAGGTCATGAGCGATAAAGAGATAAGATAATCCTCTTTCTTTCTTCAGATCTTCAAACATATTAACAACCTGTGCCTGAATGGATACGTCAAGAGCAGATACAGGTTCATCACACACGATGAAAGATGGGTCAACAGCTAATGCACGAGCAATACCAATACGCTGTCTCTGTCCACCAGAGAACTCATGAGCGTAACGAGTTGCATGCTCTGCATTCAGACCTACTGTCTTCATAAGTTCAATAATCTTCTCATGACGTTCTTCACGTGTTTTATATAATTTATGAACATCTAAAGGTTCCCCAATGATATCTTCTACTGTCATACGTGGGTTCAAGGAAGAGTATGGATCCTGGAATACCATCTGCATTTCTTTACGAAGGTTATGAATGTTCTTTTCTGTTACCTCTTCACCGCGGAACTTCACACTACCAGAAGTAGGTTTGTAAAGACGAAGGATGCTTCGTCCTACGGTTGTTTTACCACAGCCAGACTCACCTACAAGACCAAGAGTTTCTCCTGCTTTAATCTTGAAGGATACGTCATCAACTGCTTTTAATGGAATTGTTTTAAAGCCATTACGAATTGGGAAATACTGTTTCAAATGGCTGACTTCAACTAAATATTCTGTATTATCATTGCCCATTATTTTTCTCCCTCCTCGTACATTTTCTTAATATTCATCCAGCAGGATGCAAGATGTGTATCGCTGATACGGATTTCATCCGGTACTTCGCTAAGACAGATCTTCATAGCACCTTCGCAACGAGGGCAGAATGCGCATCCCTTAGGCATATTTAACAGGTTGATTGGTGTACCGCCGATTGGTACTAAACGTTCTCCGTTATTTGTTGTTGTAGGAATAGAACGAAGAAGTCCTTTTGTGTATTCATGAGCTGGTGCATAGAAGATATCATCTGCAGTTCCTCGTTCACATACACGTCCACCGTACATAACGATGATTTCATCACACATGGAAGCAATAACACCAAGGTCATGAGTAACCATGATTACCGCCATACCAAGTTTTTTCTGAAGTTCCTGGATCAGTTCAAGGATCTGAGCTTGGATTGTAACGTCAAGAGCAGTTGTTGGTTCGTCAGCAATCAGAATATCTGGTTCACATGCCAGTGCCATAGCGATCATAACACGCTGTCTCATACCACCGGAATGTTCGTGTGGATACTGTTTTAAACGTTTTTCTGGTTCTGTGATACCAACTAAGGATAATAATTCAATGGCACGAGCTGTTGCTTCTGCCTTTGTCTTATTTGTATGAAGAAGGATTGCTTCTTCTAACTGATAACCGATGGTAAATACAGGATTCAGAGAAGTCATTGGATCCTGGAAGATAATGGAACAACATTTACCACGGAATTTCTGCATCTGGGAAGGACTCCATTTTGTGATGTCTTCGCCTTTGTATAATACTTTACCGCTACTGATATTACCATTTGCAGCCAAAATCTGCATGATGGAGTATGCGGTAACAGATTTACCAGAACCGGATTCCCCTACAATACCAAGAGTTTTTCCAGGTTCAAGGCTGAAACGAACACCATTTACGGCACATACTTCACCTTTATCTGTTTTAAATGTAGTGTGCAGATCCTGCACATCAATGATATATTTACTTGTATTCTCCATGATGCCCTCCTTATCTTGAAAGTTTAGGGTCAAATGCATCACGAAGACCATCACCCAATAAGTTCAAAGCTAATACGATCAATACGATAGTAAGAGCAGGGAAAAATAATTTAGATGGATAGCTCTGCAGACCTTTTCTTGCTTCATTTGCCAGGGAACCTAAAGATGGCATTGGTGCAGATACACCAAGACCTACGAAAGATAAGTAACTTTCTGTAAAGATTGCAGATGGAATCTGTAATGCTGTTGTAATGATGATAACAGAAAGACAGTTTGGCAAAATATGTCTACGAATAATACGTGGTGTAGAGGTACCAATACACTGTGCAGCAAGAACGTATTCGTTCTGTTTGATGGTAAGGATCTGACCACGGATCAGACGAGCCATACCAACCCAGTATAATAAACCAAATACGATGAACAGGGAAATCATGTTAACACCGAGTTTCGCTAATACAGTACCTGCAATCACTGGCTGTAATGTTTCTTTTAATACTACGGATAATAAGATGATTAAAAGCATATCTGGTAAGGAATAGATGATATCTACGATACGCATCATTACAAGGTCAACTTTACCGCCCATATAACCAGAGATAGAACCATAAAGCATACCAATGATCAATACGAGAACGGAAGCAACGATACCTACACCAAGAGATACTCTTGTACCATAAACAACACGGATAAAATAATCACGTCCTAAAGAGTCAGTTCCGAATAAATGAGGGAATACCTTTTCACCGGCAGCAATTTTGCTAAGCTCAGAAGAGCTATACTGCATAGGACTTAAATTACTTGCACCTTTTACAATATCGTCATATCCATAAGGTACAAATAATGGAGCCAGCATCATAATAAGGACGATGGCAATTAAGATACCAATGGATAACATAGCCAGAGGGTTTTTACGAAGTCGTCTCATACCATCTTTAAAGAATGTGGTAGATTCGCCCATAACTTCCTGCTGACGTTTTTCATCATCTGTCGCTTTCACGAAATCTGCGCTGGAAAACTTGCTCAGATCGATCTGTGCGGAAAACGGAGCTTTTTTAAATTCATTCGCCATATCTACACACCTCCTTAATCTAATTTAATACGTGGATCGACTAATTTATAAACAATATCGGTAAGCAAGTTAGCAATAACCATGATAACTGCCAAGAAAATTGTTGTAGCCATGATCAAAGTATAGTCACGGTTTGTAATCGCACTGATAAACTTAGAACCAAGTCCACCAAGATTGAAGATAGTTTCTACTACAAGAGAGCCGGTAAGAATACTACCAATCATTGGACCAACGTAAGTAATTACTGGAATCAATGCATTACGAAGACCATGTACAAAGATTGTCTTAAGCTGGGATACACCCTTTGCTCTTGCAGTACGGATATAATCCTGTCCTAAAGCATCCAGCATGGAAGTCTTTGTCAAACGTGTGATATAAGCCATTGGGGACAAAGATAATGCAAATACTGGTAAGACAATATTACTTGTACCTGCTTCAAATCCGGATACCCATCCTAATTTCAGACAGAACAGATATAAAAGAATTGTAGCCAAAACGAAGGACGGCATCGCCGTAATCAAAGTCGTCAGGAATACAATGACTCGATCCGGCCATTGATTCCTCATTAAGGCAGCAATGGAACCTAATACGATACCAATAATGATTGCCATGATTGCTGCACAGATACCTACCTTTGCAGATACTGGGAAGCTTTCACCAATGATGGAAGAAATTTCTCTTCCGTTTGTTAAACTAACACCAAAATCGCCTTTTAAAATTCGCTGCATGTAGATTACATACTGTGTTGGAAGTGGCTTATCCAGATTATATCTGGCTTCCAATGCAGCGAGTGTTGCAGGGTTCGCAGCCTTCTCTTTGTTGAATGGACCACCAGGAATGGCGTTCATAGCAAAGAAGGTAATAATACTAATAACAATTACCGTTACGATAGCGAGAAGGACACGTTTTACGACTAATTACCCAACTCTTTCACTCTCCTTTTCATGATATTTTTGGTAAATAAATGCTGATAACTTTTGTACTTTATCACAATAAAGTTATCAATTTATGACAGTTTATTATACAATTTTTACGTAAGAATGTCAATTATCGGATTTATTTTCACATATTTGTCAAATTTTTACATTTATATAAAAATACAATATAGCATTACCATAACATCTTCTAAAGACACAGCTGTCGGTGTCATCGATGTGATCGGGTCATTAAGGATACGATTGGCCATCTCAAGATTCACTTTACTTTTGTCTGGAGAATATTTATTAATAGATGGAAGACCCACAATCTCATCACGGAAAGAACAATAAGCTGCCGCTACTTTTTTGGCCATCTCACTGGCATTTTCCTCTTCGGTAAAGGTCACTCCAAGAAGTTCTCCAAGATATTTTACTTTTTCAGGCTGAGAATCCGCAATATGATGCACCATCGGTGGAAATGCATAGGCACATGCCGCTCCATGTGGGATATGGAACTGAGCTCCAATCTCATGGGCAATACAATGACCGATATGAACTAGACAGTCCACTAAAAGAAATCCTCCATAGGACGCACATACCATCATCTTTTCTCTGGCTTCTAAATCCTGTCCATCTTTTACAGCACGAGGAAGCCATTTGATCACATCCTCCATGATCTTCTCACAGATTAAATCCGTCATTGGATTCGATAAATTCGATGTATAGGCTTCAAAAGCATGAGAAAAGACATCCAGTCCCGTTTCTGCAGTGACAGTGGCCGGAAGCCCTACGGTCAATGTCGGATCAAGAACTGCGTACTCACACATGGAATTTTTTACATTGATTGGATGCTTATTTCCTTCTTCCAAATCCGTAATTACAATCCAGTTGGAAAGCTCACTTCCTGTTCCGGATGTCGTCGGAATACAGATCAGCCTGTCGGCTGGTATCATATTTTCTTCTTTTCCAACAAAATCAAGAATCTTACCAGGATTTACTCGCATGACATTCATGCCTTTTGCTGCATCCATGGTACTACCACCACCGATTGCGATAATACAGTCACATCCTTTTTCTTTACAGATGGATGCTCCTTCATCAACCAGATCACTGGTTGGATCCGGGGTAATCTTATCATATGTCTCATAGGATATACCGGCATCGTCAAAAAGCTTTGTAATCTTTCCTGCAATACCTACCTTTGCGATTCCCTGATCAAAGACAAAAATGGTCTTTGGAAACCGGCGTTCTCACATAATTCCACCAGCTGCCCAATCGAATTCACCCCTTCGATTACCTTTGTTTTTTGCACCAGGCGATATTGTATCATTGTGTCACCTCTGTTTCCTTCTTATATATAATAAGTGTGTACCGGGTTGCCATTTACCATTTTCTTTCCTCGGTACAATTTTCCAATTTCAATCAAATATTCAATATGCGCCATGGTCTCGCCGATGGCAAACCAAATCTGACGCTTTGGCGCACTTTCAAAACTTTCTCCATGAAGAGACCAGGAAAGCTTCGATGCAATCTCATAGCCACTGCAGCCAGGATTCTCACGAACCACATCCAAAATCTCATTTAAACGGATACTATGATGCTCTGTGATCTCATCTACTCTCTGCTGTAAAGTTTTATAGCATAAGCCTCGGTGGGATGGATAGGCAATCTCAATGTCATAAGTGAGCAGTCTGTGAAGACTGGTCAGATATTCCGATAAACTATTTTTAATTCCAGGCCAGATTGTAATGTTCGGTGTGATATCAAACAAAATGTGATCGCCTAAAAACATGATTTTTTCTTTTTCCAAATAGTAACAAATATGATTTGGGGTATGGCCTGGCATCTCCACAGCAGTGATTGTAATATCACCAAAAACGAGCTTGTCACCATCAACGACTGGAATGGTATCAAAATCCTGGTTTGCCGCATAAACAAGAATAGGATTGCTCTTGGCAGCCTCATCTAAATCCTGTCTGCTACAGCCTTCCTGCAAGAAAATCTTATCCATCTCTTTGCGGAAGCCGTGATTTTTCCATTTATCATAAAGTTCTTTTTCTTTTTTGCCCATATAGATCTTAGATATGCCATACTTGTTCGTGAAGAGTTCAGTTGCCTTGAATTTCACATGAAC
>JAUNNI010000112.1 GCA_030531555.1 Eubacteriales bacterium
ATTATGTTTGAAATTATTCTTACATAGCGAGGTAGAATACTTCGATGATTTCAGCTGCGGATGCTGCACCTGGATCAAGATGTCCAATTGCACGTTCGCCAAGTCTCATTGCACGACCTTTTGTAGCAACGATATTTCTTGTGGACTCTAAACCAGCTTTACCAGCTTCAACAACTTTAGCCATAGCTTCTTTTGCATCTGTGCCAGCTTCGAATTCAGCTTTCATAGCTTCGAGAGCAGGAACAAATGTATCGAGCATAGTTTTTTCACCTGTAGTAGATTTACCACGTTTTTTGATAACTTCGATACCGCTTTCGAACATCTGAATCATTTCTTCAAATGTTGCACCTTCATCAGCACCTTTTGTTTTGATTGGAAGACCGAATTTCATGAAGAAGCTTCCGTATAAAGGACCTGAAGATCCGCCTACTTTGTCAAGTAATGCTTTACCAACATTTTTGTAGAAATCTTTGATAGGAAGTTCTTTCCATTCTTCGATGTGAGCGTTAACTTCACGGAAACCGATGGAAAGGTTCATGCCGTGGTCACCATCACCGATAGCGGAGTCTAATTCTGTGAAATATTCTTTTCTATTTTCTGCAAGAACGATAAGATCGCGGATAACCTGCACAAAATATTCTTTACTGAATGTATAATCGATCATTTTAAATGCCTTCTTTTTATATTATTTCTGTGTGAAGTAAGGAGCGTCACAAGGAGCATCCATTAATTCTTTAAGTTCATCATCAAGTTTCATTAATGTGATGGACATACCAGCCATATCCATGGAACAAGCAAATGGTCCAACTAATGCTTTGTAAACTTTGATGCCTTTTTCTTCAAGGATCTGAGCAACTCTTCTGTAGCAGATATGAAGGTCGATTAATGGTGTAGCGCCAAGGGAGTTAACGAGTACGTATACTTCATCACCTTCTACGTAAGGAACGTCTTCTAAGATGTTTGGCATGATTTCATCAACAACTTCGTCAGCTGTTCTGATTTCGCCTCTACGAACACCAGGTTCACCATGGATACCCATACCGATTTCCATTGCACCATCAGGAAGTTCAAAGATAACATCGCCTTTGGATGGTAATGTTGCGGAAGAAAGAGCAACACCCATAGTACGTGTCCAATCGTTAGCTTTTGTAGCAGCAGCTACTACTTCGTCAAGATCAGCACCTGTTGCAGCTTTAGCAGCAGCTACTTTGAATACGAAGAAGTCACCTGCGATACCTCTTCTGTCAGGGATATTTTTGGAAGAAACAACGTCATCAGTAACTAATACTGTTTCTACACGGATATCGTCTTCTTCGTCAGCCTGTTCAGCACCCATATCGAAGTTCATAACGTCACCAGCGTAGTTTCCGTATAAGTAGATACATCCTTTGCCATTGTCACAAGCTTTAGCTGCAGCGTAGCATGGGTCTGGAGATGGGGATGTATTGATGTTACCGATAACAACAGCGTCAGCGAAATCTTCACCAACATAACCGATGAATAATGGTTCATGACCTGATCCACCACCGATGATAACGCCTACTTTGTCTTTTGTTCCAGCGCCTTTAGCTAAAACAACACGACCCTGTGCTTCGTCAAGATCACACATTTCAACATAATCTTTGTGAGCTGCGAGATAACCTTCGATAAATTCTTTCTCAACATCGTATGGGTCATTGAATAAACGTTTGATTTTTGCCATTGTAAATTCCTCCTACATTATATATTTTATTTCAATAAAATAGTACATAAATTAAATTTCTTTGTGCTGATCTTTTACGGACATGGATACTTCGATTACTTCATTTACATCGTCAGTAATACATGCCTGAACAACACCTGCTAATGCGCCTTCTACGATTGGAGCATCAACAACCTGGATTTTGTCTGCTAATTCCTCATTTTCTTCGCTGATTTCATCAATAGCAGTAGCAGCACTAAGTAAAGAACTGCCAAGGTCAGCGTAGATAAGGATATGATCACAACTGTCTTCAAGAGATTCTAAAGCTTCCTGAATGATATTAGCGTTAGTTCCAATACGTCCATCACCAGTTCCCCCAGCGGCGATTACAGGTACAGAACCATCATTCATTTCATTTACAAGGTCTCTTAATCCGTTGGCGATCAATTCACTATGAGAAATAAGTACAACACCAATTTTGCCCATAATATTAATCTCCTCCTTTTTTCTTAATACACAATCATTATATATTAAATTGTTTGAAAATTCAATTAAATTATCTATAGATTTGTGGTTAAATTATGATCAATGATCTTTTTTATGCAAAAATGGAAGAAAATATGATAGAATAAAATAAAAAAAGTAAATGGGGGAACTATGAATATCGTATTAATTGCCAATGATGTAAAAAAGATTTTGATGCAGAATTTTTGTGTGGCATATAAGAATATTCTAAAGAAACATGAACTATATGCGACTGCCTCCACCGGTGCCATGATTGAGCAGGTTACAAACTTGACAATCCATAAATATGCTTATGGACCATTAGGAGGAGCAGAACAGATCTGTATTCAGATTGAAAATAATATGGTGGATCTTGTAATTTTTCTTAGAGATCCCAATATGCCGCCTTCTCATCGTCAGTTAGCAACAAATATTTTTAAGCAATGTGATATGCACAATATTCCAATCTCTACAAATCTGGCAACGGCAGAACTATTTGTTCAGGGACTGATCAACGGTGATTTGGAAAAAAGTCATGAGAATGATTGATAGAAAAGTGGATTAGAAAAGATCGAAATCTTTTTTATTTATATGAGTTTATTTGAGAAAAACAAATAAAAGGAGCAACGGGTGGTGGAAATGTTGCTCCTTTTTTGTCTGTTTTTATACTCCCGACTTGGAGATCCGAAATTATGTCAAACTCAGTATAATACATCTGAAAGAAAAAAACAAGAGAAAAAAACAGATATTTAGATAAATAACAAAAATTTTATTTGTTATCTATCGTTTCACTGATGAGAGCGATCATAATCGATTCCGCGAAGCTTGTAGACAAGATCACAGAACTTTTTGATCCACTTGATATAGTGTTGTTTGCTTCTGGTGACTTTTTTTGGCCCATCGACATATTCTAAATGATAGGTGTCATCCTCTATGATCATAGCCGTCAGTTTTTTCAGATAGACACAGCCTGTATCGATACAGATTGCTCCTGTTTTCGGAAGGGAAAGTTTTGTGTGATAAGGAAGGATCTGACCAGGATTTCCGCTGCCATCATAATAAGTTGGTCCTTCCAAAGGTGTGTGACCTAAAAGAGTAAGTTTTCCTGTATACAGATTCTTTTTGGAATAACCATGATCTTTCACTAAAAGATCTACAGGATTTTCTTCGAACTTTTCTTTTTCAATGGCAGCGTGTACACAGCGGAATAGATTCTCTTCATGGTATATTTTCATGTTTTCTTCAATCCATGGGATATATTTACGATAATCATCCTTATGTTTTTTGAATGATTTTTTCATTTCTTCCTTGCCGACCGCCCACCAGATCATGGACATTTCCATATCAAGAGGTTCTTCCAGGATATATTGGTCATGGTTTCCACGAATCATAAAAAATGTTTCAGGACATTCCTCTTTCCAACGCATGGCCAGCTGTAGCATTTCCCAGGATTTTGGTCCACGGTCCATTAAGTCTCCCAGTAAAATCAGTTTATCTTTGTTCTTTTTATAATGAACTTTTTTTAATAATGCAATGAATTCGTCATAACATCCGTGGATGTCTCCAACAATGATTGTTCTCATTTTATTTCCTTTCTTACCTTATTTTTGTCATATTCTTAAAAAGATTATAACACATATGGGAGGGAGATTAAAAAAAGAAATCTTGAATGTCAAGACTTGAATCAATTTTTTTTTATGTTATCATAGCAAAGGTTTGTGTTTTTGAAATTATGTTATGTCACAGGAGATAAAAGATTATGAATTTTGAGAGAGAATACGAGTTACTTGCTGAAAAATTTTTAAATGATGAGATTTCCCTTGAAGAACATGTAGAAGAATACAATCGTCTTGTGGAGACAGAATCTTGTCAGGTGGATTATATTGGCTGGAGACCACATGAACATATTTGATCATTGATTAAAGGTGGTGGAAATCGATGAAAACAGTTTTTGTAAGGACTCCTTGTAGCGAGAAAAATCGAATTCATCTGCAAGAAGCGTGTGGAAAAGAATATACATTTCTTTTTGGTCAGGATTATGATCGAGAAAGAGATCTGGAAGAAATGAAAAGATGCCAGATTATTGTTGGGGAACCGGATTATGAAGATATCCGTAATTTGCCGCAGCTTGAATGGGTGCAAATGACCTGGGCTGGTACCGATAAATATACAAAGAATGGTCCATTTCCTGACAACGTTTTGCTGACCAATGCTTCCGGAGCATTCGGTGTCATTATATCCGAATATATTATTGCCGGGATTCTTTCTTTGTATCGCCGACTTCCTTATTATCACGAGCGGCAAAAAGAACACAATTGGTGCCCTCTTCATCATGAAGAGACACTATTTCAGAAAAACGTTTTGATTTTGGGTGCCGGAAATATTGGAAGCGAGACAGCGAAAAGGCTGAAGGCATTTGATTGCCAGGTGTATGGAATTCGAAGAAATCCAGTAAAGATGCCTTACTTTGATCAGATTGCTACCGTGGACTGTCTAGATGAATGGTTAGGGCAGGCAGATGTGGTAATTTGCTGTATGCCAAACAATCCGGATAGTATGAATCTTTTGACCTACGATAGATTATGTCGCATGAAAGATAGCGCCATCATAGTCAATGTGGGTAGAGGACATATTTTTGCAGAAAATGCATTGGAAGAAGTTTTGATCGAAGGGAAGATTGCCGGTGCAGTTTTAGATGTGCAAAGGACTGAGCCATTGAATGGATCGCATCCATTCTGGGAGATGGATCAGGTCATTCTTACCCCGCACATTGCAGGACCAAGCTTTTCTTCTACGGAAGATACCCAGGATCGAATTTATGAGATTGTGGCAGAGAATCTGCAACGTTATGCAAAAGGGGAAGACTTAAGAAATCTTACTTTGACCAATGAAAAGAAATAAAGAGATATAAAACATAGAAAAGGAGCATCGGTGGTGGAATGATGCTCCTTTGTTTTTGTCTGTTTTTATACTCCCGACTTGGAGATCCGAAATTATGTCAACCTCATTATATCGAATCATGCAAGAAAAATCAAGTAAAAAATTATGATATTTTGATAAATAACATGAATTTTATCTTTTTTATTAGTTGATTTCATGGTAGATATTTTCTATAATAAAGAATATCTACCTATGAAAATAAAATATTAGAGATAAGAATAAAAATAGAAAGTGAATGAATATGGAAACCAGAGACATTTTACAACGTTTAAAAAATAATGAAATATCGATTGAGGAAGCAGAGTCATATTTCCGAAAAAAGCCTTTTGAAGAACTGGGAGATTATGCGAAAATAGATACACACCGTGAGATTCGTTCCGGATTTCCGGAAGTTGTGTATTGTAGTAATAAGGCGGATGAGCATCTGATTCAGATCTATCAGCATCTTTATGATCAGTATGGGGAAGTATTTGGAACCAGAGCTACCCCTCATCAGTATGAAATCGTGAAGGAAGTGATTCCTGAAATTTCCTATGATAAGATTTCCCGCATATTAAAATATGAGAAAGCAGATAAGAAACGAATTGGAAAAATTGCCGTTTGTACTGCGGGAACTGCCGATATTCCCGTGGCTGAAGAAGCTGCCAGTACAGCAGAGTATATGGGTGCCAATGTAGAAAGAATTTTTGATGTTGGTGTTTGTGGTATACACCGACTGCTTTCCAAATTAGATACCATTCAAAGTGCCAATTGCATTGTGGCAGTTGCGGGTATGGAAGGTGCACTGGCCAGTGTGATTGGTGGTTTGGTCGATAAGCCAATCATAGCAGTTCCAACATCCGTAGGTTATGGTGCCAGTTTGAATGGAATCTCTGCCTTGCTTACCATGATAAATTCCTGTGCCAACGGAATTGCGGTGGTAAATATTGATAACGGTTATGGTGCCGGCTATATTGCAAGTCAGATTAATCGTATGGGTGCCAAATAAGATGAAAAACCATTGCCGGATGAAAGAAATACAAATGAAAAGATAGAAAAAAGAGAACGTCGCGGTAACGCCTTCGTTCATCCCTAAAAAGGGATGACGAACACGTTACCGCG
>JAUNNI010000113.1 GCA_030531555.1 Eubacteriales bacterium
CCATGAAGGAAAATTATAATCCCATGAAGGAAAATAAGAATTTTCTTCAAACCAGAAAATCCTCCGATTTTATTTTATCACATCTTTTCTGCTTCATAAACATTAAAAAGGCACTCACCCAGTTTATGATGGGTAAGTGCCTTGCTGGTTTTCTTCTATATTAAATTGCTCTGAACATGGTCTGTTTGATTTCTTTTTTTCCTTCGGTCTTCGCCACTTCTTTTCTTGCCGCCTCAAGTTCCTCCATGCGGATCATTTCGTCTTTTGCATCTTCAAGACCAAGGTGCGTGTAAGTGTTCATGGTCCCGCCGATATCCGAATGTCCCATAAGATACTGAAGAGTCTTGGGATTCATTCCCGCTTTCGCCATATTGGAGCAGTAGGTGTGTCTGCAGATATGAGGAGTGATTTTCGGCATCTGCACCCTGTAGATCTCGTTGTATCGGTTCACTGGGTGGCGGAACCTGTGCTCCCAGTGGAGTGCCACTTCCGGCAAACCGTCCTTGTCCAGATAAGCGAAAGGCATGGTTTCTTGCCCAGGGACAGTTTGTCGGTCGGCTCAAGCCTCCAGCTGTAATTTAATTACGACAGTCTCTGTGCTTGAATCTTCCCAGTCTTTTCCCAATCGTCAGGATAGTCGAGTAGTGTATTTATGATTCGGAACTTTTATTACAGCATCAATGTGACCAGATCTTCGTCAATCTGACGTAAAAGAACATAGCCCACGCCTGCGTTCCCAAAAAATAGAGTAGGAATTCCAACAGGTCTATGGTTTTTGTCAGAAAATTGATAACCCCCGTTTTGATCTGCTCTGCTAGAAAATGCAGAGAGGATATCTCTGCTTTTGATTATAAGAGATTGGTCGTTCAGCTTTCTGCCGGCTTCCAGCAGGAAATCCACTGCAGCGCTGTTGCCGCAACAGAAATGATCCAGCGGCAACAGTTTATGATGCAGACAGGAATCTATCGCCAATGGCAGCAGACCATAAGGATCTTCAGTTCCTCGTTGAAGTGCATTCATCCCAATGCCTGGTGCACCGGAGCAATAGCCGTGCATGGAGCTGTCCGGAAGTGCAATTCTGCGCAGATCTGGCCATCCTTTCAGCTTTGGGGAATATAGCTTTGCTTCATAGTGCAGTGCATCATCTGCGGCTTCTGCCAGATCCTGGCGGTCCAGGAAGCTTCCGGCAAGTGCCAGTGCTGTTCCGATTCCAGACTGCCCATGTGCAGCACCAGATAGATATCGTTTCTTGTCGATTGTAAGCCACAGTCGTGGAGATTCCTGACGCATTGCCAGCAACTGGTCCGCCGCTTTGTGCATGACTGCTTCTGCACCAGGGTACTCACGCAGTTCCTTGTTCAGGCACAATAATTTGAGCAGTGCTGCTGGACCGAAGATAATATCCGGATTCTTAGGCATAGGATCGTGTTGAGTGAAGTATGTCAGGATATCCTGACACATCTGGCGCCACATTTCTATTCCACTATATCGATGTATCAAGCTAGCTGTCATCAGGATACCCGTCAGGCCACAGCTCATACCGTAGCTTGAATCCCTAATAAATACCAATCTCCAATCATATCCCTATCATTCGACAGAACCCGCTCATTTTTGAGCAATAGTCCAAAAATAGAAAAATCCGGCCAACTACTTTCGCAGTTGACCGGATTATGTTTCTTTTACTATTTTAATATCTAATCAACAAGTATTTCTTTTTCAATCAGGTAATTTCTAATAACTATTTGAAATTCCTCTGCTCTCTGAATTTGTTTTTCAGCATCGTCTTTTGATGCAACAAAGAAATCCAGGTAATCAGCTTTCTCACGGCATTCTGAAGCCCTTCTAATTATCCTCGACATTTCTTTAGGAAAGACGCCCTCTTTTACATATGTCTGGTTGAAAAATGCTATGACTCCGCTATGCTTACTGCTATCAAATCCTTCTAAAGAATTCACCGCTCTCATTGCATGAAAGACAGCATAGTACGCTCTGTTTAGTGCGTTCTTATATCTTCCATTATCATACATGATTCTTGCATCAGCCAATGCTTCCACACTTGATTCAAATCGATATTTCGATAAAGCTTTTACGCTGCTTTCCACAGAACGATACCCTCCTTATCGATATTTTTATAAAATGGAAGCGTCTTATTCCAAGCTTTATACTGCTCAAACTCAATTGGAATGACGGATAACGTCACACCCTGATCCAGTTCATAATCGACAACTACATCGGTCATCTCGTCATGCATCTGTTCTGTATTACCATCCTTCAGTATAACTGCAATATCTACATCGGATTCTACCGTCTGCTCTCCGCGCGCATAAGAACCATATAAAACTATTTTTACCAAATACTCGCCGTATACTTTCTCTAAATCATTAGACATATGAAGAAGTGCTTTCATGAGATCCGGATTATCCTGCCATATACCTGGACGCTTACGCCAATTTCGGTAATTCCCAGATTTCACACGTCCGTCTTCCGGATATACTGCGTCTTTCGGTATCACCCATTGTTTGCCAAGTTTCTCTCCGGCAAGCCTTCCATATGCCAGTAATCTCCGGATGTTTCCAGGATCTTTTCTTGTAATTTCAGCAAATTGTGTAACAGTGTAATATTCGCTCATAAACATGCTCCTCCTTTCAAATTTACAATAACACGTTATCGTGTAAATGTCAAAATATTAAAATCCGGCCAGCTGCATAAACAACCGGCCGGACGCATATCCATATATTATTCTTTTTATATCACAGTCTGATTATCAAGCCACTTCGCGAACTGATCCTTCTTGATCATGATACGGTTGCCATTATACAGCATCCACCTGGCACCTTTATGCGCTTCGATGATTTCTCTCATCTTCTTCCCACCTATATGGAAGTAAGCAGATGCCTCATCAACAGTAAACATGTAACGATCCTGTGATATTACAGCGGAGTACCTGTAAAACCAATTCTTGAAGCTGTAGGAAGCAATGTAACCGTGTTCTCAGCAAATATACCGTACTGGCTTCTGTGTGCTTCATCAGCGTATGTCAGGATAGGTCTAACAATTTTTTCTGCCATATTCTAGATGGCAGAAAATCTCTTCTTCATTCCATCAAATACTGATTATTTCTCCATCGTCAGGTACTATTACTTGCGATAGCTTATTGAAATCTATATACTTACGTACATCGCTTCTGCTTAAAAGTGCATGATTAACACTCTCTAAGTGTGTTGCAATAACTAATGCATCGGGAACCAGTTCACATACAGAATCTATATCATCAAGATTCATGATCAAACGTCCTATCGGAAGTGTAGCCTCACAACAATTTAACGTAATTACATCTGGCATAGTTTTTGTTATAAACTCAGAAACAGCATCGCACATTACAGTATCGCCTGCGATATACAATGACTTGTCTTCCCCTGTAATATAATACCCATGAACTTCGCCCATCATTTGTGCAACCATTACATTGTCACCATGAATTGCCGGAGTTTTACATATATTCATCCCGCCTATCCTAAGTCCCTCATCTGGTACTTCACTGGCATTAGTAAATCCCATATTTTTAGCAATAAGAACATCCTCTGCATTTTGCATATACATTTTCAAATCCAGCGGAAGATAATCTTTTGTAAAATGATCCGGATTTTAATGTTGCATTACGAATCTGCTGAATAATCATCCCTATTTCACCTCACTTCGCACACTCAATATATATTTTATAGAAGTCTAAAATGGATTTCTCAGGTAGCATTTCAAAGTTTGAAAGTTTACACAAACTTTGAAACGCTACCTCTTTTCTGTAGTACGTCTCTCTTATATAACTCTTGACAGTGCCTCCGTCTAGTTTTACTGCAACAAACTAATGGTGTTTTTCATGTTCGCTGGAATGCTTTTTATTATGTTGTTCGGATTCTTTCTTCTTATTGTTGTGTTTAGAATCATTTCCATTATTATTTTGCTTGTGATTGTCATCCTCCTTGACATTTACCTCATGATTCTCATGACAGTGAATCTTCTTCTCAATTTCACCTATTGACATGTCATGGCATTCTTCCACTGTTACGGAAGAATCATACTCTTGTAATTTCATGAATAAGTAATATTTTCCAAAAGACATGGTTGAGGCATGGGCTTTCTCGTAGACTTCTTCATAAACTCCTTTATTGTAAATTATTATCACGCCGTGGTGATTTTCTAAACATTGATGAGATTTAATTCCTTTTTGAATTCCTTGGGCATGCTCCTTTTCTCTTGAAATGATTGTGAAGTTAAGATTAGAATCCTGGACCAAATATTCTTTCATGGTTTCATGATTCATGATGCACGCAATTGCCTTTTCATAAGTCATCCCCTGTAGATCCATGTGTGACAGAATTGCTTCTCCTGCCGAATTATATGCTTCCACTTCTAGAACTCTACCCTTTTCATTAAGTGATAATTCTATGGATGGGTTTGCTTGCTTTCCTCTTTTTATTAATCTTGGCAATCTCCTTGAATTTTTCCTTTTTTACCTTCATGTACTCTGCTTCATTTGTATTATAAAGATTTTCTGTTGCAAGCTTTCTATATGCGTTCCATCTATCTGCACCTAAACGGCCATCTTCTATTGCCTTTAATACCTCACAACCAGGCTCATTTGTATGCGTACAGTTAGAAAATCTGCAAAGTGATATCAGTTCCTCAATGTCAGAAAAAGCAGCTTCTATTCCTTCCTCACTATTCATAATTCCGATTTCACGCATTCCCGGAGTATCAATAACAAATGCTCCATTTTTAAGTGAAATAAGTTCCCTGTGAGTCGTTGTATGCCTTCCCTTATCATCATCTTCTCTGATCTCAGACGTCCTGATTACACTATCTCCAATTAGCGTATTAATGAGTGTAGATTTCCCAACACCGGAAGAACCAATAAAGGCATATGTTTTTCCACTAACTAGGTACTGACTCAAACTATCGATATCCTTTTCCTTTGATGATGTAACAATAATGTCCACACCTATAGCAACACTTTCAGCTTCTGCTTTCTTTTCTTTCGCATCTCTGCACAGATCAGCTTTTGTCAGCACGATAGCTGGAGTTGCGCCACTGTCCCAAGCCACAGCAATATATCTTTCCAATCTACGAAGGTTAAAATCCTGGTTAAGTGACATACAGATAAATACTGTGTCAATATTTGCTGCCACTATCTGTTCTTCGTAAGTCTCTCCTGCAACTTTCCTAGCAAATGCGCTCCTTCTTGGTAAGACCCCGCTTATGATGGAATGACTGCCATCCTCTGGCCAGGAAGCCACAATATAATCACCTACTGTCGGAAAATCAGAAGGCTCCTTTGCATCATATCTGAACTTTCCAGATACTTCTGCTAGGTTTTCATTTCCGTCATAACTAATGGTGTATAATCCCTTTTCCTGAACAATTACCCTTGCTCTTACTTCCATTTTTCACTTCCTATGATTTACTTCTCATCTACTGAAACAACTGTCCCGGAGCGACAGAATGATCCACCGGATCATTCTCCTGCACGCTAAGGCGCATCACAAAATCAAGTTCCTTAACAAAGGCCGTATCATCCCTTAACTGATTTAAGACATAATGTTCCAAACAACCCGATCAATATACATTCCAAAAACTTTCTCTTACCAAATTCTCAACTTCTCGTTGTTCTTCCTTTTTCTCTAATCTTATTACTATGTTTTCCATTTCTAATGTATCTTCTACTATTCTCGTTTTGCATTCCTAAAAATTAATACAGCACTGGCTACAGATATTACGCATAAAGTAACTGAGACTGGGATCTGTAGGTTATCAATTACTGCTTCACTTGAGAAAGAACTAAGTGCATTAAGCATCGAATGAGTAATGATGCATGGAATCAGGCTTTCTCCAACATACAACACCGCTGCCAAAAGAAATCCAATTGTCACAGCATAGAAAATCTGGCAAATTGTCTCCACATAATCTGCGTTATTTCCATTAACCAGATTCACAATATGCCCAATTCCAAATGTAATACTTGTTACTATAATGGCACTCTTTATGTTGCTTTTACTCATAGCCTTAAACAAAAGACCTCTGAACAGAATTTCCTCTACAATACCTGTAATAACCATAGCTGTGAAATAAATCACTGTAGCCAAAATACT
>JAUNNI010000114.1 GCA_030531555.1 Eubacteriales bacterium
ACATACGTTTTTTTCTTGTCCCCAAAAAGTAGAAATTTCCTATCACATAAAAAAGGGCAACTTCCAATTTCGTAGTTGCCCAGACGGTCGGCTTAACGAGAATTACTATCCTTCTGATTACATTGTGTTAATTCACATTATTTCCGTCAGCAATCAGAGCAATTCTAACCTTATATTCACATATTTCATATTTTTTGTCAATTATTTTCTTATAATCCTGCTTATGAAAGTTTTTCAATTGCAGCCTTTACTCTTGCAATTGTTTCATCTTTTCCAATGATTTCCATAATTTCAGTTGCACCACCTGGAGTCATCTGTTTACCGGAAACTGCAGTACGAATTGGCCACATAACAAGGCCGGCCTTCATTTCTTTTTCTGCAGCATATCCTTTGAGAAGTTCGAAGAGTGCATCATTGCTATAGTCTTCCTGACCTTCCAATAATGGAAGTAAATCCTGAAGAATTGCAAGGGATTTTTCTGGATTACATTTATTTTTCTTATTGTTGTATAAAGCAATATCATATTCTGGAACTTCCTGGAAAAAGTCAATGATACCTGCGATATCTAGGAATACTTCGATTCTTGTCTTAACCAGTGCAGCAATCTTCTTAAGATCAAAATCTTTTGTGATAACTTCTTTGATATATGGCTCAGCTTTTTCATAGAAAGTATCAAAATCGATTGCTTTTAAGTACTCACCATTCATCCATTTTAATTTAACCATATCAAATACCGCTGGGGATTTGCTGATATGTTTATAATCAAATGCTTCAACAAGTTCTTCTAAAGAGAAGATTTCACGGTTATCAGGAGAACTCCATCCAAGAAGAGCTACGAAGTTAACAACTGCTTCTGATAAGAATCCCTGTTCAATTAAGTCTTCATAAGAAGAGTGTCCGGAACGTTTGGATAATTTCTGATGTTCTTCATTTGTGATCAATGGGCAATGAATGTACTTTGGTTCTTCCCAGCCAAAAGCCTCATATAAACGAGTATATTTTGGTGCGGAAGAAAGGTATTCATTACCACGAACAACATGTGTGATATTCATCAGATGGTCGTCAATAACGTTAGCAAAGTTATATGTTGGATAGCCATCGGATTTGATTAAGATCATATCATCTAACTCAGCATTTGGCTGTGTGATATCTCCATAAATTTCATCGTGGAAAGTGGTTTCTCCTTCATTTGGAACGTTTGCACGAATAACGTAAGGAATGCCGGAAGCAAGTTTTTCTTCAATCTCTTCTTTACTTAAATAGAGACAATGTTTATCATAAACACTGATTTCTTTGCCACCAACAACCTGTTTTAAAGAATCTAAACGTTCCTGATCACAGAAGCAGTAATATGCTTCTCCTTTTTCAATCAGTTCTTTTGCATATTTTAAATATAAGCCAGAACTTACACGTTCACTCTGAACATATGGGCCATAGCCTTTATCTTTATCAGGACCTTCATCATGAACAAGACCTGTTTTTGCTAAAGTACGATAAATGATATCTAATGCTTCTTCAAAGTATCTTTCCTGATCTGTATCTTCGATTCTTAAAATAAAATCTCCGCCATCATGTTTTGCAATAAGATAAGTATATAAAGCAGTACGAAGGTTACCAACATGCATTCTTCCTGTTGGGCTTGGTGCGAATCTGGTTCTAATAGTAGCCATAGATGTTTCCTCTCTTTCTGGTATATCTTCTTGGAATATCTTTTCGATATATTATCCATTATTTTTATAAGGTTTCCAATTTTTATATTCAAGTGTGATTCTTTCATCACTTCTAAAATCAGCAACATATATTATAAGGGAGAAGTCATGACAATTCAATGATTTTCCCGTAAAAACCAAGAAAATAATTTTCCACGATTCATTTGCTTAATGAAATAACCTATGATAGGCTAAAGAAAACAAAAAGTTATTGGTAACACAAGATAACATAAATTATAAAGGAGGTTTTATCATTGACATTATTTATGGGATCTTTTATAACATCTCTCTCTGGTATGACATCTCGGGTACCAGACTTATCTAAAATATCCAGTCAGCTCAGCAAAGTATTACACGTTACATTTGGGTCCTTGCCAACCAAGAATGTCCCAACAGACTTTATCACTTCCACTCTACTACCTAACATCGATAAGATAACCGAAAGTTATTCTCTCGTGTTGGCAGTGATCACTCTGGTCATCGGAATCATTGGTTGTCTTTTTGGCTACAAACTATCCAGACTTTTTATGACCATCTCTGGTTTTATCGCCGGCATCTTTCTTGGTTTTTTGGTTGGAATTAATTTCTTCGATAAATCCAATGGAACCATCATCCTATCTTGTCTGATTGGCGGAATTATTATCGCAATCTTCTCTTACACAATTTATCGAGCAGGAATCTTTTTCCTCTGTTTCTTGCTTGGCTTTGTGGCCGCTGCCAATTATGTTCAGTTAACTGGAAATATCGCCTTCTTTGTTGCGGTTCTTTGTGGTTTGATCCTTGGTGTCTTAGCACTTAGATTTGTGCGACCTATCATCATTGTCGCAACCGCTTTTGTCTGTGGAACTAGCACAGCGGAAGCTATTCTCTCTCTTGGAAAACATTTCAACGTAGAATTCTTCTCCAGATCCTATGCACCGCTTGCTACTTTTGCAGGAGTTTTTGTGATTGCATGTCTTTTCCAGTTCCTGACAACTAAAAATGACGAACCCGGCAAAAAGAAGAAAAAAAGAAAAAAGAAAAAATATGATGACTAATTATACAGATAAGACAGTTTGTGGGAGGTTAATCCTCCCACAAAATTGTCTTATTTTCTTTTTGACTTTTTGGAATATCAATCAATCTCTGGTTACTAGAACCTCGGAAGCGAAGAGAAATATCTTTCAATTCTTCCACAAAAGGACCATCTACCAAAACATCAATCACACTCAACATTTCTTTCGTAGGTGCCCATTTTTTCAACATATGTCCAAGTACATCTTTCTCGTAAACATAGCCGGTATAGCACCAGATTGTCTTATTGGGATAAGTCTCCTTCACACGTTTTAAAAATGGTGCCAGAACTTGCTGATTCACAAATTCAAGTGGTTCTCCACCCAACACAGTAAGACCACTCACATAAGATGGTTCTAAATATTTTATAATTTGATCTTCCGTTTCTTTTGTAAAAGGCTCACCAAAATTAAAATTCCATGTTTCCTCATTAAAGCATCCTTTACAATGATGAGTACATCCACTGACAAACAGGGAAACTCTCACTCCAATTCCATTGGCTACATCACTTTTTTTAATCTTTCCATAGTTCATAAAGATTCCCCCACATGATACATAATTCTACTAATTCCATTATACGATTATCTAGTCATTGTGTCATGCTCTTTGTGAACAAATTTCTTTATGATTTTCCTATCTCTTTCCTATGATCCTTTCCACTATCTTACCTATTCTAAACAATACTGAAAATTTTCTTTTCCAAAAGAAATACGATCACCGTTGCGAATTAACACTGGCGTTCCTGGAAAAATCTGATTTCCATTGACCCAGGTTCCATTGGCAGATTCAAGATCTTCCACATAAAGCTGTTCATCTTGTTTTTTTACGATCACTGCATGTTGCCTGCTTACCGTTTTATGTGAAATGGATAACTGATTCAGTCCTTCCTCACTACCTATATAAAAAGGAAATACCTTCATCCTCTCCATCTTACCAGTACTGGTATTATATAAATAGGGTTCTTCTTGATGGGTACAATCACTTTCCACCACCATCTCCTGTCCTTTTTCCCAATATTCATCCAATTCCTCAAAAATAGATTTTGTGCTTAAGTTACTCGTT
This sequence comes from Eubacteriales bacterium, assembly GCA_030531555.1. Lineage (GTDB taxonomy): Bacteria > Bacillota > Clostridia > Lachnospirales > Lachnospiraceae > Anaerobutyricum. The sequence continues at coordinate 3,825 of JAUNNI010000114.1, forward strand.
CGTAACTCTTCAGAAAAATGAACTTGTTCTATAGAAGTCTCTCTCTTTCCTCTTGTTTTTAAAAAATCGCGGTAAAGAGAAGCAGAAATCAAGGAAAGAACCACAAAAGTTATAGAAAACAATATAAGAATCAACCGCTGCATTCCATATCGATTCAGAAAATAAATCCAATACCCCATCAAAATCAGGTTTAAGATGAGAAGAACTATTTTCAATATCTGGATCCAGGATATCTTCTCTCCCCAAGATTGCTTCTCCTTTTTCTCGCCTGCTTTTATATTCTCTTCTTTTTTAGGAGTTTCCCAGTCAGGTCTTGATACTTCATGAGCAATATTATCATGCTCTACTTCTTTTTCATTCTTTTTCTCTTCCCGTTTTGATACAGCTACTTTTTCTCTCCCTTCCTTCAGACATTGCTCCACAAACTCTCTGGTGATTCCCCCTTGTTTTGATGCAGTATAAACTCGGTGGGCAAGTCTTAAAGCAGGTCCATCTTCTGGATCCACAAAAGATAAAAGCCATAAAAAGACTTTCTCTATATTACTTTGGACATCCTCATGTATTTTAGGGCCATAAATCCAGTACACATTTTTCTTATAATCCATGAATATGCTTTTTCTATCAAAATTCACTTGTTTTAGAGACAGCATATAATCTTCTAATTCATGAAATAGATTCAAAAAACCTTGTAACAATCCACAAACATCTTCATATGTAAATTGATTTTTCTGAGAAATCTGATCTAGGGATTCTTTTCCTGTAATCTCATAATAAAGAGAGGATTCCCCATCCTGTTCTCGAAATTCCAACGGCAATAAAGATGGAATGGAATTATTTTTCATTAGTGGGTATTCTATGGAAATAAAATAGGTATTTTCCACACATTCATCTTTAAGGTATATATAGATTCCTTCTTTTTCTATTTTCAAACAACCACCTCATCATCCATGTTGCAACAATCGCACCCATTTTTCTCTGTCATCAATAGGCACCTTTATATGATTGGAAAAAGTCAGTCCGGTACCAGCCAATCCAAAACTTATCTCCGCTTCCGCGATTACCTTTCCCCCAGAAACTGTAAGTTTTACATTTTTAATCCGAGATAAAATCAGCCGTTCCTTCAACCTGTTCTGATATATTTTCTTATGTTCCTCCACCGTTTTGTGTTTTTCTTTTCGCCATTCTGATGCCACATCATTAGCAACCCGTATGGCCTCACTCTTCATCACTCCCATGTCCTGAAAGAAAAACAAAAGTAATATGATCCACATGATTACAATCCAAATAATTGGTACAATCATAGCCATCTCCACAACAACGGCTCCCTCTTTTGATTTAATCTGTTTTTTTATCCAGTTTAATGCTTTGCACATTCCGTACATATCCTCATATCTGATACATCATCTTTATTAACTAAAGAAATCTCCCTTTTTAATCCGCTACATTCCAAAGAGGAATGATAGCAATCCCCATCCTGTGTGATGTATACTGCAGATGGACTTGACCCATTTGCCATACATTTTTTGCATTTTTTATATTTTGAAGAAGTCATAATTTCTGATAATTGTTTCTGATCCTTTATAGTAATCATGATATGATAGCAGTCTAAGTGAGTATGATATACTGTTCCTGTCTTTGCAACAAAGACAGATTGTCCACCAGATCCTCCCCCCGACGAGTTTTTGTCAAAGTACCCGGTAAATAGTCTTCTTCTCACCGTAACCTTTCTCGGTAAAAGAATCCATTGAAAAAAAGGAACAGGAACTTTCATGACATAGTTAGACTCCAAAGTAGCATAGTGGGAATCTTTTTTGCCAGCGACAATCACCCCTGTTTTTCCTCCCGCAATCCAGGAGCTACTAACATCTTTTTCATCAAGATATCCTCTCAGAAGAATATTCCCTTCCACAATCCCTCCAAGCTCTGCTAATTTGCTTGTATAATGTTCTCCTTTCTTCATCTGTGCTACCGATTGCTGTTTTGCATAGACCCTGGAAGTTTGTGCTGTTGCATGATAAATAGCCGACTCACTCATCATGAACTGTCCGATTACACATAAACTACAGATTGCACATAAGAAGATTGGAAATACTAATGCTGCTTCCACTGTAGCAGATCCAAAACAATACAAAGAGGAGGGGAGCCTGCTTTGTTTGTCTTTGGGGACCTGTGCCTGGAGAGCATATATTTTATTTTTCACTTTTTTTGGCTCTTCAGGGGTAATGGTGGGTTAAAAACCGCCACAACCCCAGTGTTTA
>JAUNNI010000115.1 GCA_030531555.1 Eubacteriales bacterium
GAATATAGCGAATCGTTGCAGCACGGCATCCGCTATTCATAAAGAAATTAACGATAATCCAACTTCTGTACTCTACAAAACTACAAGTCTTAGTTGGCTTCCGCAATAACCTTTTCAACTCGTCAACTGAATATACGTCTTTAGTTGTTTCCTTTTCCTTGACTTTTGGAACGTAAAGATTTGATAATCCTTCCTTGCCACACCAATTGTAAAACGTATTCAGCATACGCACGTATGTAGCTATTGAATTTTGCTTTATTCCTTTTTCCCGCATTGACACAATCATTTCTTCAAAATCTCTTTTTTTGATTTCCTCAAATGGGGCACTTGTGTCAATATATTTGCTTATATTTTTCATGTGATACTTGTAATTATTTAGGGTACAATCTGACACACCCTGCGCTGTTTTAGACCTTACAAAGGCATCAAAGACCTCCATAAAGGTTTGCTCCGGGAATCCGTTCATAATGATTTCTTGCATAAAAATAGACCTTATCCTTTCTTGAAATTATCAATTCAGGGATAAGGTCTGTTCCATTGTCCAAAGCAAAGAAAAAAGCCCTAAATCGCTAACGATTCAGAGCTTTTGGAGCTGCTGGGCAGATTCGAACTGCCGACCTCATCCTTACCAAAATTCAAACACACATTCCGCACAGTACCTGTTGATTTTATGTAATGTTAAAAAGCCCTGGTTTATCAATCGTTTTAGCAAACTTTGGAATAGCGGTTTTCTGCTGCTCCAGAGCACACAAGGGGTGAAAATGTTAGAAGATTGTTAGAAAAAATCATTAATATGTGCTAATGAGAAAAAATATGTCAAGGTGTTTTTCTGCGTATTAACAATAAAGATACAATTATTCCGGAAGGAACACCCCCTGCCTCTTTTGGTAATCGCGATCAATTCCAAACTATGATGAAAATCTACTCACTTTACTCTAAGCTCGCTGTAAAGTGTGGCACTGAACAGAATAAAAGGCTGACTGGGTATTCCAATCAGCTTTTTTGTATAGTATCTTGAATTAAGCTTTAATCATTTCTGGATTGGTTCTCGTTCTCTTTTATATTCAAGAATGTCCCCCAGTTGACAATCAAGCGCGTCACATATGGCATCCAAAGTTGAGAAACGAATAGCACTCACTTTTCCTGTCTTTATCTTGGAAATGATTATTCCGGCTCACTTTGAGCCACCAGTCCGGATTTGCATCGAATCTTCCGAGCTTTGAGTTGGATTAAATAGGGTGCCTCTGAGCCATGCGACTTACGAGGCCCCCTGTAATTTATACAAATACTAAAAGCACACATTGAAGTGCAATAGAAATAAAGGAAGCGACCGACTTATGAACGTTGCGAAGGTTTTATAGTTCAATCTCGCAAACCATGGATGGAATGTAAAATGATCCATCTCCAGAATAATTTAAATTATTTGATAATAAAGATATTCTCGAGAGAATACTGATTAGATTAAGGGCAACTTTTTTTGTACAATAACCCGCGCACTCACCATATTTATAAACTTTTATATGTAATAATGCAGTAAAGTCAAACGTGTTCTTATCGAAGCTTTCATACATTCCTTGAAATGTCTCAATCCTTCCAATAAGGTCGTAAGAGGATAAAACTTCTTTTTCAGATAGAGTGCCTGGCTCAATAAAGATTTTTGCAGCTTTGGTTTGCGGCAATACAGAATAATCAAATCTATAAGCGGAACCTGTACAATTTGCATTCTCACATGTTGAAAATTTAGATATTATATTTTTACAACATCCATTTTTAAAAATATAAGATGGAGTTCTTGCAAATCCTTCTCCATCGATACATCCGCCAACCATCTTATTATACTCAGAATTTTCTACTATATTTAAAGCGTGGCTTATAAAGGCTCTGCCATGAATAATGTCATCTATTTTTTTAGGGATGATCTGTGCCAACGCCTGATCATTAAAGAAAAACAAGAAGAGATGGAATAGCTCCATTACGGCATTACAGCTTAACAGCAACCGGGGGATCTTCGTCTCCTCAAAATTCTTATGAATATCTTGCTCAAAAAGCGGTATCAGTTTGAAAAAAGAAGAAATGGCAGTGTTTTTTTCTGTCCAATCAAACACCTTTGAGTACTCATATTCATTTCCGTCTTTTCTTTTTAACAAGCAATTAATCGAATAAAGATACCGGTATCCGAAACCCCTGACTGCTTTCGTATTGGCAAGATGATATATTCCTAAATCTTCTTCAATCGACATTTTTTCAATAACTATACCGTTTTCTATAAGAGATGGTTTGCAACCTTCGATTTTTGATAATGTGGTTTCCGGCTGATCTAATGTAATCACGGGAAGAGAAGACTTCTCTGGTGTTTTTGTAAACGGAAGAAAATAATACGGTGTTTCATTAGAATTGGCCGAATTAAACCAGCTTATATCGGTCTTCATCTCAGGAGAAGAATACATTTTCCCGCTTCTGGTGGGCTTATTGTTAATTCGCACTGCTGCACCTTTTTTCAATGAACGCAGTGATCTTGGAGTATCGTGCCAAATCTCTACAATTGATGATTCGTGAATACTCTTGAATATCTCTGCTTCTTCATAACTTGCAAGAAGCCTATCGTCTATATTTAATTCTTCTATATATTTATTCATAATGCGTCCTTTGAGAAAGCAAAATAGTTGGGGTGCCATAAGCAACATCAATTAATTGCCCGCGTTTTCCACAGACATCTCGGCAAAATTTCAAATCATTTCCGATTCTCTCGATTGAATCAATGGCATTTATTATGTTTCCAGAAAAAAGGAACGGCTTTGATATCCCCACTATTTCTCCACTTTGTATAATTAATGCATGGGAAATATTAAACACAAAATTTCCCGTTTCCACAGTAACATTCCCCCCTTGTATATCAATCGGAATAAGACCGTACTTTGTAGACTTAATTATGTCTTCGACTTTGTCTGTCCCATTGTGAATATAGGTGTTTCGCATTCTTGGAATTGGAAAACTATAATAATTAGCAGATCTGCCATTTCCCGAATCGGCAATACCATAAATGGAAGAGGAATAGGCATCGGTCATTATATTTTCAAGGCATCCGTCTTTTACCAATGTTAATGACCGTGGAATTGAGCCATCATCTGAGACTTTATATTTTATCATATCTGTACTACAACAAGAATCTGATATAGTAATTGCTTTGTTGTTTGTGATCGTCTTTCCAAGATACCCATTCAAAACAGCATCTTTTTTAAAATATTGGTCAGCTTCCAAGCAATGCCCTATAGCTTCATGAACAAAAATGCCACCCGTACCAGCAGGCAAAATGATACTGGCTTTCGTTGGATCCTGTATTTCATGAATTGAATACTGGGACAAATACAAATTAATCTGTTTAATTTCTTCTCGAATCTTTTTCTGTATAGCAGTCGTAGAAAGAATCCCCTCCCAATACAAGCTCCGTTTTAATGAAAGGACATCATTACTTTTTTTTGCAACAACTCGCAGTTCAATCTTTGTAGATTCAGTGGCATCATCAAATGTGTCATTATCTTTGGTATATGATTTGTAGTCCCGTTCAAAGAATATCGTGACAATAATTGAAATAACTCCTCCAGTTGTGAATACACTGATTATAGGGAAAATGTCATGAATCCAATCTATATTAGGACAGTTCCCATAGAAAGATTCAGGGTCAAACAAATTTTTAGAAAGTGTATTTTCGTTTGTAGAACTCCAAATTCCATTCCTGTAATTCCTTTCTGCACTTTCTTTACTAACATTGGTTACTTTTGTCTTTTTTCCATTCACAAATTGGAGTATCAAAGATGCGTTTTGGTGATGTATATACATAATTAGGTACTCCTTAAAAGATGCAATATGTCGCAGCAAAAATAATCACATTTGACGCTATCATAAGCCACTGTTTTTTTCGCGTATTCCAAAACGCAATGCTAACTCCAAAAAGAAAGATCAGCTCCGATATAACAATACTAAGTATATTTGTTCGGAGTATGAGTCCAACAATCATAATTGACAGGACAATGGCAACATTACAAATCAGCAAATAGTTCAAAATGACCATTGTATTGGTATACGGCAAAAATAAGCCCTCTTGTTTTTTAGATAATATAGATAAAGCTTGCTTATAATAAACTTCTCTTAGATTAGTGACAAAACAAGCTAACGACAACATTCCAATCAATTTAGAAATGTTGGGATCGCCAAAGATTGATATAGTGGCCAACACGGGTGTTCGATTAATTACTATTGCAAAAACAAGGAATAGTAAAAGCACGACAATCACTTGCTTGCTCATTCGCAGAGTTTCTATTAGGGCCTTGTAAAACAAAACATTGCTTTTCTTAATTGGAAGATTATTAAGTTTAAATGTACGTTTTTTATTAGCGATATGGTCAGCTGTAATTTGTTGCATAACTGCCATGTCTTTATGCCTACTTGCACTATTCATTCTCTCAATATAAAGAGAATCATCATAGTAGCGGCTCATATCAATGTGTGTTCGAAAATAGTGGATAATGAAGATGCCCGCCATTATCAGCTGCATTCCCAATAAATAAAAGTTGCTATAATATGTGAATAGCAAAAAGAGCGCTGTACATGCGAAAAACCTTGTGAACCAAAAGATTATCTTTTCTCCATTATATTTAAACCATTTGATCAACGAAACTGTTAAAAAATAGGAAGAAAAAGAGAACACAAAACAAGCAAAATGAACTGATAATGAAAAATTATAGATGACAAGACCTACTAAACAAATAGCCGCAAATTGACCAATAATCTTTTTTATCAGAACAACTGTTTTTTGCCGTCTAAACACTGAAGCATGGGCGAAAAAGTGAATAGTAGCTGGATGGATGAGGAACGGAGGACGTTTGCCAAAAACAATTATGGCTATACAAACCATTGAGCACACTATAGCCAGCTCAAAATTCCATGTTTGAAGTGAGAAAGAACTGTTACGGATTTGAGTAATAGCAGAATAACCGCCGATTGCCACTGCTATAAAAAGTGCAACAATAACTCCAAAATAGTTTTTCATTTGAGTTATACTTGCTCGATATGTTTGTTTAAAGAGAAATCTAACCATTCTCATTCTCATTCTCCTCTTCGCCATCGGCACCTCTTGACAGTATCAAATAAATATCTTCAAGCGACATGGCTTTATCTTTAGTAGATAGCTCTTCTAAAGTCCCTTGACTTAAGAGCTCACCATTATCAATAAAAATATAATAGTCACAAAGATTTTCAATGGTTGACAATAAGTGCGTGGAAATCACGACTGTTTTTCCTGCTTCCTTCTCCTGCCTAAGCAACTCCTTTAATACTAAAATTTGCTTTGGGTCTAAACCGGAAAAAGGCTCGTCCGCTATTAGTATTTCATAGTTTCGGAGCAATGCGCATGCTATCATCATTTTTTGAAGAGTCCCTTTTGACAAAGCGCCAGGAACCTTGTTAAGGTGCTGCTTGAGCTCTAACGCAGAGATTAAATTATTAACTCTGTCCTTTGTACCATACATTGTACTGATAAACTGGAGGTGTTCGGAAACTGTCAACTCCTCATAATACACTGGCTTATCAGGAACAAACGAAACTGGGAATGTTTCATCTCGCAAAGAATTTATATCTGATCCACCCAACAGGATGGAGCCGCAATCGGGATGAAGATATTTGATTATATGTTTTAAAATAGTTGTTTTTCCTGCCCCGTTTGCACCAATTAAACCAACAATTCTGTTCGCAGGAATGTCAAAAGACAGGTTATGTAACGCACACACCTCTCCATATGTTTTTGTTACATTTTTAAAAACAATTATTTTTTCGTCCATAGTATTCCCTCACTCACACCATACTGCTCATATCTTCAAACTATTGATGCTATTATATAATCCAATATTTTGTTGTTTCCAAGAACATTCCTCTAAGGGCGTATCCCAAGCTAAGGCAATACAGCCACCACATTCCAAAACCTTTTTGCAATTTTTGCAGATCTCATAATCCGTTTCTGGAATATTCATAAAATGACATATACGGCTATGATGAAA
>JAUNNI010000116.1 GCA_030531555.1 Eubacteriales bacterium
GGGTTTTTAATCAGAAAAAATACTTAAGGTGCAAAAATTTAGGAAGTTCACAATATATTTTGAATAATTTTCTGATATTTGGAGTTTTTACAATTTTCTCAGTGAATTATTGTGAAGTGTGAATAGACTAGCGTTAGTCGGATCTGAAAAGGCATTTCCTTGACAAGAATTCCTATTTAGGATATGATGAAAATATCATTTTTATATAACGATATATATGATATGAAATATGTGTTATTTATAAGGAAGTTCCGATATGAAAGATACTACGATCATGCCACTTTACCAACAGATAAAAAGCGACATTAAAACTGCAATTCAGAATGGTCATTATAAACCCAAGGAAAAAATTCCAACCGAACCTGAATTAAGCGCAGAATACTCGGTAAGCCGTATCACAGTCCGCCGTGCAATAGAAGAGCTATGTAAGGAAGGCTATCTTATAAAAATGCAAGGACGCGGAACCTTTGTGAGTTCTCCTCGTATCAATCGAAAGTTCACATCATCAAAAACCATCGAAAGTTTTACTGAACTTTGTAAGGAAATGGGAATGACAGCGGGTGCCAAACTGATCAACAGACAGATCGTACCGATCCGTCAGGATGAAAAAAATTTTTTTAAATTAGATGATGATGACTTTTTGGTATATGTGCAGCGTGTAAGAACCGCTGATTATCAACCGATTTTTATAGAAAACCTGTTTTTACCCTATAAAGAATATAAAAATCTCTTGACGATTTCTCTGGAAAATGTTTCCATCTTCGAAACTATCCGTGAGATTTCCGGAAAAATCCCAACAGGAAACAAAAGAAGAACTCTGGAAATCACGAAAGCAGACTCCGAGCAGGCAAACCTTCTTGCTATTGCTGTTGCGGAACCGCTCTTTTACCTTAACTCTTACATGACAGATCAGAATCAGAAGCCGCTCTGCATCGGAAGACAATACTATGTAGGAAGCAGATACATGTTTGAACTCTGATCAACCATATCAAACCAGAACAGAAACAGCGGCCCGAGGGCCGCTGTTTCTAAATCTTTATCACTTTTCATCGAAGACTCACAGTCTTCTGGAAACAAATCCCATCCCATCCTTCTCTATTCGGATGACAAAATCAAATTTATCCTTCTCGATACACATCCAGAAATCCTTCTCCGGATAGATATGCTGTCTGTCAGTGGTGAAGAAATGGTCTCCCCCATCACACTGCAGACTCTTAATTATCTCATCAAAAGCTGACAGATCCTCCCCTACCAGCATGGCCTTAATATACTCCGCACATACTTCATCTTCTCTTGCCGGCGCAACACCTGCCTGCCCCATACACACAAGAGACACTTTTGCAGGGTTGACCTGTTTGATGTATTCTGCAATTGTGGCAGCATTTACCAGACTTCCTGTAATAATCTCATCCGCATGAACTGCATTTACTACACCCTGGGTTCCGGCACTGGTAGTGTGGATGATTCTGCTGCCTTTGATTCTATCCGGGTCTACTGTGGATGGAGAATTTCCAAATTCAAATCCTTCCACCTTTGCTCCGCCTCGCTCTCCGATCAGGACACAGCCCGGATCCTTCTCTCCCCAGGCAAGTGCATCCTCGACGCTGCCGATTGGGCGAATCTCTGCCGCTCCCATGTCAAAGAGATAGCACTCCAGGGAAAATGCCCTGAAAACTGTCATATCAAGGCCGCCGTTCTAAAACGGGCGTGTATTTTACTCTTTACAGGCCAGTTTTTTGATGTTATTCCAGCATCCTGCCGTCATAACATGATGAACAGTTCTCCGTAGGCTTTTCCCCAGTTACGGATTGGCAAGTTCCCTTTTTTCTTGCTTCAAATGTTGCAAGATATAATGCCTTTAAAAGAGCCCTATAACTTGGAAATACACTCCTCTGGCGATTCAGCTTTCGATAAGTGGAATTTAACGATTCAATGGCATTTGAGACGAGAATGTAAAAAATTGGGCTTGTTGACAAACTCCATTTTGAGGGCAATAGTCTATTAAAGATACTCTAAAATAAGTAATAAGTGGATGATGAAAGCTGCTTTTATACAGCCTTCACCATCCGCTTTAAGTTTAATGCCATAGTCGCAAAGAGACATTCTTCCTTGACTCGGATAACCCTTCTTTTATGATTTTTTAAGTTGTGTTCTTTTTTCAAAACTAAAAATGTCCCTTCAGCCTAGATTTTTCTTAGCCTCATCACTCTGTGATACTCTGGAAACAGATATTTCAATTTGTTGCGATGAATTGCTGGATAATTCCCACTGGTATTGATTCAGACAGCTCTTTTGTCTATTTTAATTCTCTGCCCTGTTATCACTTTTATCCGCTAATAATTCCTTTCTTTTCTTTTCTAGCATTTCTTCTATTAATTTTAATGTTTCTTCATATTCTCTATTCCTCTTTTCTTCTTTTTCAATCTTATACAGGTTTATTCTTTCTATTATTTTTTTAATAATCTTCAATATTTTTCACTCCTATACTCGTTACAACTGTATATATTTCTAGTTTATACATATATCATATTACACTATTATATTACACAAAATACATTTTATTTCTCAAAGTATATTATGTATCTGAACTTACACTCCGCATATCAACATATACTTTATGGACATATACTTATTCATATATACTTTTCAACTATGATCAGTATAACCTCCACAACACCCATTCCAGATTCATCTTTTAAAAAATCTTCAAACATATCATTGTCTCCTTTCTGTGATTCATACAGTAAAATCATGATTTTGATTTGCATGCTACACTGATGCCATATTCGATGCTTTGTCAAGAAATCTTATCTTTTGTCAGTATATTTTATATGAATGAAATATACTTTCAATTTATTCTATTCCCGCTGTTTCCTATATATTTCTTTTGTCTTCATTCTTATAAGCCATAAAATTGCATCATCGCTGGAAACATAATGAGAATCATGACAATGGACAAAAGAATAATCATCGGAAAAAGTAATTTTGTAGATGCCTCTTCCCCTTCTCTTTTCACATAGTCAACCTGTATTTGAAATGCCTCTTGCTGTTCCTGTTCCATCATAGACCTGGTTTCTTTCGCTCCTTTTGATAAAGATTGGGACAATAACATGGCAAACTTTGCATACATCTTCTCCCGAAAAGATGCACCCCAGCTCAGGCAGGCTTCTCTTGGCCTTACGCCCATCTCCATACAGTGATTCATCACCATCATCTGCTCAAAAGCATATCTTTGTTTTCGCTCTCTTTGACAATGAATATAATCTTCCGTAATTCTTGATACAGCAGCCGGAAAAGATAATCCTGCACCCATATATAAAGTGAGGAGATGGACAATCAGAGGAAAATCCTCCATATTCTCTTTATGTCGGACCTTATCCGCTTCCGAAATCATAGAATATTGCCTCGCAATCAATAAAATTAGAACAATGGCTACAAAAATAGGGTATTTCCACAATCCATTTTCAGATGGTTTCGAAATATGTATATGATCTCGCTCTGACTCAATGATAAAATCTTCTTTTGTTCTGGAATAAGCCTCCTCCCGAACCAGTGTATTCTTCAGTGTCTGAAAAACAGATATATTTTTCTTGCCTGGAGCAACCATGGTAAGAGGAATTATTTTCTCCCTTTCATACTGCTTGTAAGATGCATGTGCCACAAGATTTGTGTGTAAAACCTCTCCATTCTTCAGCACTTTGGCTTTATCTCCCAGGTCACCATTCCAATCAAGAACAGAAGAATCCTCCAAATCATAGGTAACATAAAAGGGATATCCTGAAACTTCATCCACCAGATTTATTTTATGATTAATCTTTTGAAGAGAGGAATTCTTTCCTAAAATCTCCCCTTCCAATTGTTGAAAAAATTCCTGAAAGATGCTGTCCTCTTCTTTCTGTGTCAAAGTTTTTTCTTCCAAAATTAAGGTAAGTTCTTTTTTCTTTCCTTCCTGCTCTACCTGCAAGACCACCTCTTTTTCCCCTTCACCAAATTGATTTCTGGAAAACACAATTCTAGATTGGGTATAAAGATAAATAGATATTGTTATAATTAGTCCAATTAAAAATAAGACCCCATAAAACGCAAGAGTAATCTGCTTTAACTGAAATTCTTCTAATAATCTACTGTTCTCTTTCCGACTCACAGTTCGGTCCTGAAAGATGGTCTCAAGCTTTCGATTCCAACTCTTCATTAGAGACTCGGGAATCTTACCACGTATTATTCTGGCAATCGGATAAGAGTTTGCCTTCTTTGATTTCATCTCCTCCACCTCCTATTACACATCACTCGCGGAGGAACAGTTCATGATATGTTCTGTCCAATAAAAACAGGCAAGAATCCCCAAAAGGCAAACCGTCATTACACATTGTCCTGGTAGTGTGTGATAAATTAGATTCAGATAATTTCCATTGGTAATCTTGAGATATAAAATCATCAAAAAAGGCATCACAAGCATAAGATTCTTTTCATAGATTTTCCCGCTTAATGTGGTTCGGATTTCTTCCCTTGTATCCATCTTCTTTTGAATTCGTATCATGGAATTGCGAAGGATCTCCACAGAATTTCCACCCATATTTTTCAGAATTTCCAATATGGTAGAAAATTGTCGAATATCTTCATTTTCTGTCCTTTCTGCCAGCTCATGGATCAGTTCTTCCAGAGGGACATGGACTTCTATTCCACGAGCAACTCTGGCCAATTGTATAACGAAAGCATTTTCCTTTCCGTAAAGCTGCAACAATTCCTCATAAGCCGTCAGACATGCATTCTCTAATGAATAACCTGCCTGTATAGAGGGTAAGATAGATTGTAAAAAATCATAAAATCCCTTCTCATACTGTCTCATTTGACGCTTTCTTCTACTAGTCCGCAAATAAAAGAAATAAGGAATAAGCAGCGGTTGCAAAAATAAACTCCAAAACAGATGATCATAGCAAAGATACGACAACCCTATGATCAATAGTTCTCCAACAAACAGACTGGGAAAATCCCATCCTTTCACATATTTATCTTTTGTCAGTCTCTTGGTTACTCCTTCTTTCCAATCACCCAATCTCTTGTTCATAGGTATCCATCGCCTCCCGATAATGCTCCAGCTGTCCATAGTTTCTCAAATTCTGTTCTCGCAAAAGTCGATTATGACTGTGCAAACAATCCTCCTCATGCTGAAAAAGTGTCCGAAACTCATACTGGTCTCCATCCAATCCAATCAATTCCTGAATTTCAAGAATCCTTCTCTCCCCACTTTTTAACTTTCCAAGATGGATAATCAATTCAATGGAAGAAGCAATCTGTCCGCGAATGGCTCGCAATGGCAGATCCATTCCCATCAAAACCATGGTCTCCAATCGCAAGAGAGCGTCCCTTGCAGAATTGGCATGGATAGAGCTAAGTGATCCACTATGACCGGTAGAAAGAGCCTTTATATGGACTCCCTATTCTCCCATCATGCATAAATACAATATCTGTACATAATATACAGTGTATATAACGTTATTATCTTGCCATTTCACAGCTACAAAAAGAAAAGAGAGCCTTTCACAGCCCTCTTTCACATCGACTTTCTCATTCATTTATCATACTCAACATTTTTTCAACCAATATCTCTAAACTTTTTCCCAAAAATGGGACAAAGTCTGGTATTGCACCAAATGCCATCCCGATCATTATCATTCGACCACATTCCCTTGCAGATTCCAATGCAAATCCATAACTCAAAACACCTGTCAGAATAAAAATAATTGATAAAAAATAAAGCAAAATATTTCCCAACATCATCGGAATTTTTAAAAACCAGTGAATCAATGTCATTACTGCAAGAACCAAATATAAAAACACCTTAATTATGTACTTAACAAACATTTTTTATCCCTCACTTTTTTATCTTTCCGGACAGCAAGAATCTTGCCATCCGGACTTCCACTTTTTTGCTATCCGGACTGCAAAATTCTTGCGTTCC
>JAUNNI010000027.1:0-1309 GCA_030531555.1 Eubacteriales bacterium
ATCCAACTTAAAAACAACGATTTTTTTGTCTCATTTTATGGGTTCATTATATATACTGATGATTTCGTTAGCAAGTTGCACAAAAAAAACATGCGAAGTTTGCCATGATAAAAAGAGATGTAAAGAATATACGGTTACAATTGATGGAGTTTCAGAAAATGGAGATATATGCAAAGAATGTATCAAAGATTTTACTGAAAAAATTGAGAAACAAGGTGGAACTGTTGAAAAGAACTAGTAAGTTCTCGTCAATTTTTTGAGGGCAAGAAAATGTATGATAATGATAGACAAGAAAAAACTAATAATAAACTGGGCTGTATCGTTACTTTTCTATTAATAATTATCGTAACCTCTATTGGCGTAAGTCTGTTTATATTAAAATATATGAAGGAACATCAACAATCAGAGGAAGTGCAGATAACCACAATCAGTGAAACAAGTCTTGAAAAGATTGTTTCTACTAGCCAGCTGTCAACGATGGAGTATACATATAATGGCGTCGCAAAAGTAACAAAGAAAAATTTTGATACCATTAAGTATTATGTGGCATATGAGGGGGTAGTAAAAGCAGGGATTGATTTTACCAAGATTGACATTTCCTTAGACAAAGATAATCAAACGATAATTATAAGATTGCCTGATGTTGAAATACAAAGTGTATCGATAAATACAGATAATATGGAATATATTTTTGAAGATTCGAAATATAATACAGAGACTGTGGCAAGTGAAGCTTATAAGAAATGTAAAGAAGATTTAAAGAATCGTGCAGAAAATGAAGTGCAGTTAGTGGAAATGACTAAGGAAAATGCAAGTGCTACTATTACTGCTTTGATTGAACCTTGGATAACTCAAGTGGAAGATTATAAGATTGATATAATCTATGGAGGTGAAGACTTATGATAAAAAGAATTCAAACCATGATTATAATTACGGTGGTTTTTTGTTTGTTATTATGCTCATGCTCCACAGAAAAACAAGTAGAAAAAACTGTTCCGGAGCCTAATATCAGTCAAATCAGACTGATATGTGAATTATCGACACTTGAGTGTTATTATCATAATGTTGCCAAATCTGTAAAAAAAGAAGGAAGGGTTGGAGGCATATTAATGAAAAGGATAGAAAGTTTTGGATTGAATATACAGGCATAGCTCGCATAGGAATCGATGTATCTAAAGTTGGTATGATAGTTGAAGAAGATATTGTTAAGGTTTATGTTCCAAATGCAAAAATTATTAGTATTGAAATACAAGAACTAAAGAGTGAAAAGTTCACTCTGAATCATTAAATTTACGATTGCACACAAATA
>JAUNNI010000027.1:1409-34679 GCA_030531555.1 Eubacteriales bacterium
GAGTATTTGTGTATTAATTTTTAGTAGATGAGAGTGAGAACTTTTCACTCTCTAGCAGACATAGAAGGGGAGAAAAAATGGGACTTCCGGAAAACTGTGGACTGGAGCTGTACTCCAGATTTCAAAAAGGACAGAAAAATTTAATCAGTGATGTGCCAGGAGTAGTGGTAGGTCATGTGACCAGAAGAGAAGGCGATGTGAATACCGGTGTAACGGCTATTCTGCCCCACGGCGGAAACCTCTTCCATGAAAAAGTGATGGCAGGAGTTGAGGTGTTAAATGGTTTCGGCAAGTCTATGGGCCTGATTCAGGTGAAAGAACTTGGAACTATTGAAACACCAATCATCATGACCAACACTTTGAGCGTTGGTACTGCATTTACCGGACTTTGCCGCTATATGCTGGAACAGAATCCGGAGATCGGTGTCACAACCGGAACTGTCAACTGTCTGGTAACCGAGTGCAACGATGGTTATCTCAATGACATCCGAGGTCTTCATGTCAGGGAAGAAGATATCCCGCAGGCAATTCGTAATGCCAGTCCGGATTTTGAAGAGGGTGCAGTAGGAAGCGGAACCGGCATGAGCTGCCTGGGATTAAAAGGCGGGATCGGATCTGCCTCCAGAAAACTGGAAATTGAGGGGGAAACCTATCACATCGGAGCCCTTGTTATGACGAACTTCGGTGCACCAGGGCATCTGGTGATCGGAGGAGTGCATTACGACACAAGAACTGTGAAGAAAAAAGACATCAAAAGACTGGTCAAGCAGAGAATGGCTTCGATTTCTTTCGAAGAAGAGAAAAAGGCAGAGAGAGAAGCAGAGAAAGAAGCAGAGAAGATGGACAGATTCTCGGAATCCGCCAAAAGCCAGGGTGAAAATAGAAAAGAAATTCTGGAAGAAGGAATCGTACAGGAGCAGGATAAGGGGAGTATTATCATGATTATCGGAACAGACATCCCTCTTTCTGAGCGTCAGCTGACCCGTGTGGCAAAAAGAAGTGCCATCGCCCTGGGACGGTGTGGTTCCTACATGGGCAATGGCAGTGGAGATATCGCAATCAGTTTTACAACAGCAAACCGGATTCCGCATGAACCGGAGCAAAGCATCCTGACAATGAAGATGTTCAGTGATGATGAGATCAGCAAGGTCTTTGAGGCATCGGTTGAGGCAGTGGAAGAGAGCATCATCAGTTCCCTCTGGCATGCCGAAAGCTTCATCGGAAGAGCAGGTCATGGACGGATGGGACTGCAGGATTATCTGAAAAATCTTAAGGATTTATAGAAATTTCCTGGTTAGATCCTCATAATAATCACAGACTTATAGAAGTTTCCTGGTTAATTCCTCATAGGAGCGGACCAGGATTTTTCTATGCTCAGAATCACAGCTTTCCGGATCCACATCCGGGCGGAACCAGATAGCTGGCATGCCGACTCCGAAAGCTCCGACAATATCCTTATCCCAGTTGTCTCCGATCATCACGCATTCCTCAACGTCACATTTGGTCTTTTCCAGAACCTTTCGAAAGAAGCCTTCCTGTGGTTTCTCATAACCTGCTTCTTCACTGGTCACAATAAAATCAAAAGCATCCAGAAGTTCAAGCTTTTCCAGCTTCCGATACTGAATCTCAGTCATCATATCGGTGCCAAGCCCCAGGCGTATGCCTGATTGTCGGGCTTTCTGCAGAAACTGATGTATCCCATCGCAGGGAACCATGCGTGAGATGATATTATCCCAGTAAAGATAGTAGAGTGTTCTGGCGTGAGGCAAGGGATTTATTCCCTTCTGTTCTAAGATGATCTGGGAGCGGAGCAGGATATCATGGATGCAGGAATTACCAAAGCCAAGCTCAGCAGTAATCTCCTTATAAACTCTTGGCCATGCAGCGGCAAACTCACCCGGCTCAAATCCCAGATGCTCCACGCAATAATCATCCAGAATCTTTAAAGTGATCCGGTGGAGGGGAGTATAAATATAAAGGGTTTCATCAATATCAAAAATAATTGTTCTAATCATACTAAAGAGTGAAAAGTTCACTCTGAATCATTAAATTTACGATTGCACACAAATAAGACTCGATTCGAGATTTTAACTCAATCGGGGAATCATAAAGCTATATGATTGCTGAAGTTTTGCTGCTTAGGCTGCTTTTTCTGAAAAAGGCTGGTCTGAATCCTGTTCCAGCAGTCCAAGAATTAATTCAGTTAGCTCGGAATCCTGTTTAGAGAGTAAAAGCCGGAATAAATTCTTATGCAGATAAGACAGCACTGTTCCTTCGGATTGTTTTGTTCTTGCTGCAGTTCTCAGATAACGGTCCTTTGAAAGTATTTTGGCGAATCTTTCATCGAGTGCTATCAGCTGGGCCAGACCTATGGCAATGCAGGAGAACATGACAAAACGCTCTGTTGCCTTCATTGTAAGGCTGATACGGTTACGGTCCTCTTCCTTCACGATAGCGGACATATTGTCTGCCTTTGATCTTTTCTTAAAGCGGTTAAGCTTCGGAAGGGACTTCGTCCAGAAGTGATAACTGAAGGCTCCGATCTGCTGTTTCAATTCCCTGAAGGTACATTCAATGGAGAAGCGCATGGCATAGCATTCTATGATCCTTACAGGATCGAGGTTAAGGTCTGTGCTGACAAAGATTGCCCTGCTCTGACCTGTAACGACAAGCACAAAACGGAGTTCCTTATAAAGCTTGGGGCCCCAGAGAAGATCCTTACAAAGATAAGAGATTTCCTCTTACTTGCCATAAAGAGTAGCCTTACCTTTGATAAAGGAATCCTGTTCACTGTCAAATAGACTCTTAAGCTTTATCGTCTCGCCTTTTTTACGTGGACGCTCCCTTTTCTTTCCTGAGGGAGCATCAGGCTTTTCATAAGCCTTACAGTTCATTTTTGCTCTGGTAACGATATGAAGTATATCGGTTTCTTTGCAGAGTTCAGCAAGCCTTTTCAGTGCTGGAACGGTAAGAAAATATCTGTCCAGACACAGATAGGCTTTCCCAAGATGTACGGCTGCTTCATAGGCATTTTCAACCATGCGTACCACATGGGTCGTACTTCTGTAAGACTGGGATTCATCCCAATCAGACATGGAAGAAAGGCCAAGATGGATATCCATACTCACGGGCACAGCAAAGTATGATGTTCTCTTGCCGATCACTGCAGCAAGACCGCCAAACATATGGCCAAAGATATAAGGAGCCTTGGAACAGTTTTCAGATTCCTGATAAAGTTTCTGGACTCCCGGCATATGCTTACCTTCTTTTGCAGCCTTGGTACCATCGCCTAAGAGAAGGATCCTGTTCTCAAAAGAGAGCAGAAGCCCTGATCTCCGGATAATGGAATACCATCTGGTTTTGATATCAGCCAGATTATAGGCATCAGAGCGAAAGAAGTGCAACAGGCACTCATAACAGCTGCCTTTCAGTGACAGAGCACGGATGAAAGAGGTTACGCCAAGCTTGTCGACTCTGGACATGAGACCGAGGATAACGACAACAAACCATTTATAGGAAGCTTTACGGGAAAAGCAGAATCTAAACTCAGCAAGAATGGATTCGATAAAACTGATCATACGGCATCTCCTTTAGTCAGAAATAATACTTCTAACTAAAGGGCCGCTTTCGCTTCCTTTTTCTTTTTAACAGCGAAAGCGGCAGCATATTGGGGCTTCTCTGTCAATAGCTTTTTGAGTATTTGTGTATTAATTTTTAGTAGATGAGAGTGAGAACTTTTCACTCTCTAGTATAAGAAGACACACTAAATAAAGATTCATATATCATCGAAAAGGGAGATAATACCATTAATGCAGATGATCAAACAAAGGCCATTGATGATGCCCAGAAAAAGATGAGGGAGAGTGTTGGTAAAAATAAATCATTGATGATTAATGCAAGAGAACGTGCTATGACCTTAATAGAAAATTATATTGTTCAATTAGGACAAACTGTTGGGAAAGAATATAAAGTATTATTTACAGATAACGTAGATACCAGCAATAATGTTCAAGAATCAACGAAAGAATAATATAAAGATTGTTTTGAAAAGACCAAATTTGCTTATGAATTTGGTCTTTTTTATATGGGAAAGCAGGTGATTTTTATTATTACAACAGAAAATGATTACCTCGAAATGACAGTTGAGCAGCTCGGACAGTTTCTCGATGATCTTGAAGAAACAGCATTGGTTACGATTGAACCTATTTTGGAGAACAATGAAAAAGAGTCGTGATCGATAATCACAGCCCCAATAATACTTAATCTTCATTCTGTTCGATTTCACATAAAGCACTCTGAATACTATTTATTGTTGCAACAACATCTTTCAATGTTTCAGCATAAAACTGAATCATATCAAGCATGTTTGGATTGGAAATAGTATTACCTGCAGTAAGGATGATCAGACCAGTGGTAATGGCATTTGTGGTTAGTGATAAGTGATCCATTGAATCGATGAGATCAATTCTGTGCATAAAAAGTACCTCCTTCCGTGTAAAGTTCAAGTATAGTTTATCTATTGGATCTTGTACCTTGCACCAGTAGGCGGATCTCTTTTGTATGAAAGCACTATAGCATTGAAGCGAATTGATTAATATTCACAATTGCCGAAAAATGTTGGAAAAAGTTTGCGCATGTAAACCTGAACGACATAAATATGCTATACTATAAACAGGGAGTGATTCTATGTACAATAAAAATTGGTCTAGAGATACATTAAACAGACAAAAAGTGGGAACATTTGGTGAGTATTATGCTAAGATGGCCCTTGCTTCTTATGGTATGGATATTTATACATCAGAGGTAGATGATCATGGAATAGATTTTGTTGCAGAATCTCCAGATAAAAAATCATTTCGTAAATTTCAGGTAAAAGCAATTCGGGAAGGCACTACTTATGTATTCATGAGAAAAAAATACTTTGATATTAAAGATGAATCATTGTATTTGGTTTTAATTTATCTGGTTGATGGTATGGATCCAGAGGTATATATTATTCCTGCAGATGCCTGGAACAGAGGAATTGACGCTCTTGTTCATAGAATCTATACGACAGGTGAGGAGTATGGCATTAATTTTAGCAAAAAGAACAGGATTTCATTGGCTCAATTCAAAATAGACAAAATGATAGATTCTATTATGTAAACGATTATTTTACGCGAGGTGCTAAATGGATCAGGGAAAATATCAAATATATCAACAGTCAAAAAGAAATTATACCACCAGACATGAATATCCTATTTGTAATCATACGGAAAATATTGGATATACAAAAGGTATTACATCAGATGGAGTTCCTTTCGAAGCAGAATTGTTTGAAAAAGATGATGTTCTTACTTTATCTGTGGTTATGCCAGCCATCTATAATGATAATACATACTTTGACGATAAAGAGAAAAAAGACAATCAAAGCAATATTATAGGTATCCAATACGAAGTGGAATCTATGGATTATTCAATTCTTGATATTGGAATGGTCGATGTTGCCGAGGAAGAAAATAAGGATGTTATAGAACAATATGTAGATTATCTCTGTAATTGTGACATAGTGGCATTTGCTTCTAATGTTTTCAATGGTATTGTGATGTATCGTATTGATCATTCAGGAAATGAATTGGCAAAAGTAATGATTACACTAAAAGAAGGGGATGATTACTGGGCATATACTTCATTGGATTTTCAGGAATTCGATAATCATAAGAGAGATAGCAAACCTGTTTTTACTGTAATCAGAAATAAATAATAAGAATATAGACATAAGTATTGAGTTTTTAATATCAGGTCAGATACAAGTCGAAATTAACTTGTATTTGGCCTTTTCTCATGCCCAAAAGAAAGGAGGTCGATCCATTTGCCAAAGAAAACTCAACATGAATTACCCGAAGTCAAAGTCCGGCTTCGCTTAGAGCAGGGAACTTCTCTATACAGTGACCGTGCCATCGATACCCCGGAAACTGCCGTAGAAGTTATGGCTGATATGATGGCAAATTTGGACCGGGAGCATCTGTGTATCGTAAACCTGGATGCCAGAAGCCGGCCCATCGCATTTAACATTGTCTCTATCGGAGGGGTCGCAGAAAGTCGGTTTGATCTACAAAATATCTTTAAGTCAGCTATGCTTCAAAATGCATCCAGTCTTATCGCCCTGCACAACCACCCTTCGTCAGAGGTGTCCCCAAGCTGGGAAGATATCGAGGTTACCAAGAAGATTGTAGCTGCCGGAAGGATTTTGGATCTTCCATTATTGGATCATATTATCGTAGGAGGATTCACCGGAGAAGCATACAGCATGAGAGAAGACCATGAAGGACTCTTTCGTGCCGGTCATACCTTCCTGAAGAGTAATGATCCCAGTGATCTTATGGAGCGAAAAAGTCCATATTCCGTGGGAAAACCGGATTCTGCAGAATACCGCAAACAGCGTGAGGAGAAGATGAAGCAGCTTACCGATATGCTGGAAGCAGGTGTGAAAAATGTATTCGAGAGTGATACCTTTGCTGCATTTTTGAAGACCATGGCAGCTTTTCCAAAGTATTCGATAAGGAATCAGATGCTTTTATATCTTCAGATGCAGGAGAAAGGACTGGATCCGAATCAGCCAGTCTGTGGCTATAATGCCTGGAAGGAACGTTTTGGAAGAAATGTAATGAGAGGCCAGCAGTCTCTGAAGATTTTTGCGCCGATGAAGTTCAAGACCAAAAGGGAACAGGATAAGGTGGATTCCAGCACCAATCAGCCAGTAAGAAATCCAGATGGATCCATTCAGAAAGAGGAAGTGGAAGTCTCTGTTACAAGATTCAAAGTGGAAAATGTCTTTGCTCTTGCACAGACAACAGGAAAGCCTTTGCCATCCATCTACCATAATCTGGAAGGAGATGTAAACCGCTATGATCAGTTCCTGCAGGCTCTTCATGAAGTCAGTCCGGTTCCTGTCAGTTTTGAACCGATGACAGGGAAAGATGGTTATTACTCTCAAGTAGAAAAGAGGATTGCTATCCGGGATGATATGAGCCAGAGACAGACTGCACTTGCCCTTCTTCATGAGATAACCCACGCCTATCTTCATGATCTGGATATGGATCATTTGGAAGAATCCTTAAAAGAACGAGGCAAAGACAACAGGCAGCTTGAGATTGAAGCGGAAGGATCCGCTTATGTATGTGCCACCTATTTTGGTATTGACGTAGCAGAGAACAGTCTGGGCTATATCACAGGATATTCCTCAAACAAAGAACTTCCAGAGCTATATGCGTCCCTTCAGACAATCCGTGATAATTCCCTGAAGATCATTGAATCCATGGAAAAAACTCTGACCAGGATCCGTCAGGAAGAACTGGAGAAGGATCCATTTCTTACCAATACCAGTGACCAGTACGCCATCTATCAGCTGGATCCAAAGGATAAAGAGATCCCTTACCGTTTTATGAATACCACCTATATCGAACGAAATGATCTTCATATTCGGGTAGGGGATTACCGTCAGGTCTATCATGGGGCAATTGAGCCAGGAATGACTCTCGATACCATCTATGAGAAGTTCAATCTTTCACATCCTGAGGATTTCAAAGGCCATTCTCTTTCCATCAGTGATGTAGTCATCCTGCGAAAAGACGGAGAAGAAAAGGCTTATTATGTTGATAATTTCGGCTTCAAGGAGCTGCCGGATTTTGTGGAGATACTAAGAAGTCCTTTAAGCACCTTGCCGGTTTACCAGGAGAAAGAACAGCAGACAGTGAAAGAATTGACCCAGGAATCCCTGGGATTTGCAGACCCCAAAGTTACTCACGATGCTTTGGATCCTCTGGAACAGACCTTCCAGGATATCCTGGAAAGGGCAAAACAGGAAGATGAGGCATCAAAAATGAATCAGAACACCAGAGCACAGGAGAAAACGGCAAAGTTATCCCGTGCTTTTTCTATGTAATCAGAAGGAGGAATCCAAAGAAATGCAAGAGCAAAATGATATGTTTATGGAAGAAAAAATGATGTGGAAGGTGGGCCAGTGCATCTATGATCTAAGAGTACAGAAGAACTTATCCCAGCAGCAGCTTGCCGATCTGTCCATGATTCCCCAGACGGAAATGCATCAGATTGAAAATGGATACCAACTGCCGGATGATCTGAATCTGCATCTTATGGCCATGGCCCTGGATGTTTATCCGTCCAGTATCTTAAAAGCTGATCCGGTACCACGAAGAACTTACTGGGAATTTATGGAGTTATATGACCGTACCATGAGTCTGCTTGACCAGGTCATCGAATATAACCAGGCCTATATGAAAGTGATTGATGAGATTGTGGCAGATTATCCACAGATGCAGAGCTATCTGGCAGCAAAACTTCCGAAAGAATCCCAATCTGAAGAAAGAAGGGAAGAACAGTCCCTGACGCAAAATCCAACACTAGCTAAAGAAGAAAATTCTGCCACAAACACCATAGATACAGCAAATGTACAGCAGCAGGCAGAGAAACCTTCAGATCTGCAGACTGGAGCAGAAGCCAAACCGAACAAACCGGATCAACAGACACCGAAACTGGGAGGATTTTAATTATGGAACGAGAGACAAAAGATGTGATCGTCAGTATCACCAATGCCATGCGATACATGGATCCGGTCCTGAAGCTGACATCCATAGGAACCGTTATGTTGCTGCAGCATTTTGCCCGACTGATCCAGGAAAGAAGGCTGCAGGAGAACACATTTGAGGAATTCTCTGATTTTCTGAAAGCCACTGATGGAAAATACGATATCATGAATGTTCCCATCGCAGATGCTGAACAGATGTCTGAGGAACTCGATGCCATGGGAGTTCATCATTCTGTACTACCGGATCTGAATAAAGATGACGGTTTGGTTCAGGTGGCAGTCTATCAGGCAGACAAGGATAAGTTTGCGGCGTGGTATCAGAGACATCTCATGAGCTGTATGCAGGGAGGAGAAAAGAGTCTGCAGGATCTTCAGAATCTGACCAGGGGAAGAACCAGCATCGTATCCTTCCCATTAGAGGGAATGGAACAGGATATGGCAGAGGATTTTTCAAAACTGGGCATCAATTACTCCATGCTTCCAG
The DNA here is from genome assembly GCA_030531555.1 of Eubacteriales bacterium. Lineage (GTDB taxonomy): Bacteria > Bacillota > Clostridia > Lachnospirales > Lachnospiraceae > Anaerobutyricum. The sequence goes on from JAUNNI010000027.1 coordinate 10,481, forward strand.
ATCTTCATGTGGGAGATGGATCTTTTCAGATGGTTGTTGCCAATGCCGATATGCCAAAGGTTCAGAAATGGTATGACCTGAAGAAAGAAGATCTTCTGAAGACAGAAGGAAGGGAGCTGCCGGATCTGGATGCCATTTCCATGGAAGAATACCAGCAGACAGGACAGATCACGGAAGAAGAGTATGTGGAAAGTGCATCTCCAGATATCAAAAAGGCTATCGAAAAATACGAGAATCAGGAGAAAGGAGAACTGGAGGAAACCCTTGCTGAGCCGGAGCAGTATCCAAAGAATGAAAATGTGATTGAGTTTGAATCATTTTCCAGGAATCCGGAATATATCCCGATCAGCATTGACAGGGAAACACTGATCCAGCAGAGTAGTTATCAGGATTTAGAGGAATTTCAAAGACACGGGATGTTTGCCTGCAGAGTGCCCGGAACCTGGAATACGGAAGAAATGGAAGAACAGATCCTCCTTATTCGTATGGAGCAGGTATTTGAAACAAATGACGGGAAGGGTTATCTTGCCTTCCTTCGAAAAACAGACCCGCCAATCGTGCTAAGTGGAAAAACAGGCGATGTGATGGAGCAGTATGCCGGGATAGGATCCGATGCATTTGCCCGTAACTACTTTGAAAAAGTACAGCAGAAGATGCTGGAGATCGACCAGAAGAAGAGCAAAGAGCTGGAAAAAGCTGTCACAAAGGCAGGGAAAGAAGTTCTTCCGCTGAAGATCCCATCCAACCCGGTCAAGGCACGGTAAAGGAAGTGGTCCTTTATGTATGTCAAAAAGAAAATACCATGGGTAGGACTGCTTTTGCTCCTGATTCCCATTGAGATCGCAGCATATTATGTCAGCGGTCTTTTTTTGATTCCGGGAGTGACTCTGGCAAATTACATGAATCATCTTGCTTACATCATGCTGCATCCATTTCATTTATGGCTGAATGCCAAAACTCCTGCAGTCATGGGAATCGGTCTGATCCTGTGGCTGATGGGAGTTTCTTATTTCTTAAGTCATTATAAGAATTACCAGTTTGATAAAGAACACGGTGTGGCAGAATGGGCAGATGTTGCACAGATGTCAAAGGAGCTTCGGGGAGAATCTGGCAATGATCTCACGTATCTCAGCCAGAACATAGCCTTCAGTTCCAAAGCCTTATCCAATATGAATGGTCTGGTCATCGGTGGATCCGGTTCCTTTAAGACAACTTCCGTTCTGACTCCGAATCTATTAGAAGCAAACTGTACGAATATATTTTTGGATATCAAGGGAGAACTACTTAGAAACCATGGAAATTATCTGAAAGCCCATGGCATCACGGTAAAAAGCTTTAACCTGAAATATCCTTTGGAATCGGACCGTTTTAATCCATTTGAATACATTTACAGTAATTCAGACCTGGTTGCCCTGATCCAGAATATCCAGGAATCCGTCACGCCACCCGATGCCCAGAAAGGAGATCCGTTCTGGGCCGACGGTGTTGGTCTTTATATGCAGTCCATGTTTGAATATGAGTGGTATATGTCTAAGAACGAAAAAAGAAAAGCCACGATGAATAATATCCTGAAACTGGTAAACATGGAATCCAAAAAGGTGGATGAAAACGGAACCACAGCTCTTCAGCAGGAAATGAACCGGCTGGCTGAGATTTATGGAGATGATTATCCCCCTGTCCGTGATTACCGTAAACTGAAGGAAGGCGCCACAGAAACAGTACGATCCATTATCATCATGGTAAATGCCCAGCTCCGTCTTTTTGAACTTCCAGAAATCCAGAGAATCTTTGAAGATGATGACATTGACATTCCATCACTGGGACTGGGAGTGGACGGCAATCCCAACAAGAAAACAGCATTATTCCTTGTCATGCGTTCTTTGGATAATTCCTATAATCTCTTCATCAACATCTTTTATAACATCATGTTCCGTGTCCTCAAAGATCTGGCAGATAATGAATGTGAAGGAGGCTCACTACCGATCCATGTCCGTTTATGGGCAGATGAATATTATGCAGGACCAAAACCACAGAATACTGAAACTCTCATGGGTGAGATTCGTGGACGAAACCTGTCGATTGTTCCAATTCTTCAGGATCTGGCCCAGATCAAAACCGTATTCCCACAGGATAAATGGCAGATATTCAATGATAACTGTGCTTCCGTGATCTATCTTGGATCCGGACCTACGGCAGATGATACCCATAAATGGATCTCTGATATGCTGGGTGAAACAACCATCGATACAAGATCAGAAAGCATTCCATCCAGTATGAATCAGAGTGGAAGCGTGCAGAATCAGAAGGGTGGCATGAAACTGTTCACACCAACACAGGTGAGGGAAATGCCACGAAAACACTGCATCATTTTCCTGGAAGGAAGAAAGCCGATCTATGATGTGAAAAACATCCCATTCAACACACCAAAATGGAAAGAATCTGAAGAACTGGCTGGGAAATACGGTTACCGTCATCCGGTCCGTGTCACTTACAATGAGAAAACAAGGACCTATAAAACTATTGAATGTCGTGAGAAGATTCAAATCCTCGATGAAAAGGATCTAGAATACTATAAAGAAGCAGCAAAAACCGATAATAGCATCCGTGTATATGAAGTCGATGCGCAGGATTTTCTCTTTTTAAATCTGCATCCTGATGAAAAACCAACCGTGGAAGAACTGTCTGAAATGATAAGAAATATGCAGAAAAAAGATGTTTCTGAAATGGAGCTGCCTGCTGATGTGGCAGCAATGAAAGCAGAGAAAGCACCCGAAAAGGACACGGTATCACAAAAAACTGCTTCAACATCCAATGACAAAGAAGAGAAAAATGTACCACACGATTCCTGGGATCTTTCCGGATCCATCATTGACTGTATGTTGCGATATGGCAAGCAGCTTTCCCATGATGAGATGGATATCATCATACAGGGAATAGAGGATGGATTGACCGATGAACAGGTAAAAAAATACTTTGCTCTTCATGATGTCAAACAAATGAAGAGAGTGGTACATTTGCTTCGAATACAAAATAAAACCAGCTGATAGAAACGCCTAATCTATCAGCTGGCATGTCAAGAAGGACTGTGGCATTATGAAGAGAATGCCTACGAATCTTCGGAATCTACGATTTTTTTATAACGATAATAGGATGCTTGCCCGATGGATAGCCTCTCCATAATATGTTTGCGGTCAAGCCCCTCAGCATACAGGATGCGAAACTCATCCAAACGCTCGGCCTTTTCAGGGCTCTTTTTTCTACCGGCATTTCTGCGAAGCTTATCCTGGTAAATGGAAAGACGAAGCATGGACTTCGCACCATGATCCGAAAGTGTCACAGAGATGCCATTCTTATTCAACAGCTCATTGATCAGCTGAATCTGTTCTGATGTTTCTGAAGAAGAAACAATCTCAAAATCAAACTCATCAATATTCATATCTTTCAAAGAATCATCCTTTAATTTATCATCCATCATCCACTACCTCCATCTATCAAAACAACTTGTAAAGGCATAATTATTTCTGAAAATAGTATAGCACAGAAAATGTCTTATCTGCAATTAATAAAAGATAAAAAGTTTGATAACAACAATATATAGTACATAATGCACCAATATCTCCACCGTATATAGTTGTCTTGTTCAATGATGCAGAACAATTGGGTAAATAGGATTTGATTATAATAAATGCTAAGAATAGATATTGCAATAAGTAAAAAAAATGGTAAAATAACGATTGCGGCGTGCCGCAATCGTTATTTTTTAGATTATGGACTTCAGTCTGTTGAGCATGAAGCGAGTTTCTCATAAAGGAGAAATGAGCCATGCGAAATAATTAACCACCCGCTATGCGGGTGCGCATCGAAGGTTATACAAAAAAATTACCTTTCCGTATACAATAATGTTGTTCAGGCTATATTGTAGAAAGGAAAGGTAATTTATGGCGAAGAAAGAATATTCACTCTCACACACAAAATGGATGTGCAAGTATCACATTGTCTTCACACCTAAGTATAGACGAAAAATAATATACAATCAACTAAAAACGGACATCCGCGATATCATTAAACAGTTATGTGCATATAAAGGTGTAGAAATATTAGAAGGACATCTTATGCCAGATCATATCCATATGTTAGTAGCGATACCACCAAAGATTAGCGTATCATCATTTGAAGATGGTTCTTTAACTAGTATAGTGTCTTTTAAATAAATGGACTGTATTTCCAAGCTGTGATATACTATCTCCAGAACATTCTGGAGGTATCATAATGGGTAGAAAATCGTCAACTATCGAACTCTCAACAACTGATCGCGAGTATCTTGAACTTCAAACACGAGCAAGAACCATTCAAGCACAAACAGTTAGCAGAGCAAGAATTATTCTTCTGAAATCAGAAGGCATTTCTATCGAAGAAATTGCTGATAAAGTTGGCATGAACAGAAAGAGTGTTATGCTCTGCTTGAAAAAGTTCAAAGAAGGCGGTGTTGAAAATGCTCTTTTTGATGCACCTGGTCGTGGCAGAAATGCTGAGATTACAGATGAAGAAAAGGCATGGATTATCAACCTTGCTTGTCAAAGACCGGTAGATCTCGGTTATGCTGCTGAAACATGGACCTATGCAAAATTAACTGCCCACATCAATAAAACGGCCGAGGCTGCTGGATATACAAGACTCTCAACTATTCACAAGAGTACTATAAATATCATTCTCGATGAAGCTGATATTAAGCCGCATAAAATCACTTACTATTGCGAAAATCGGGATTCTGAATTTGACCAAAAAATGCACAATGTACTACTCGTATATAAACAGTTGTCCCTCCAATTCGACGAAGAAGGCAATCTTTTTCCGTTTGAAGAGGATGGACAGGTAGTTCATGTCCTTTCTTACTGAAGAGGCAGACAAAGACCAGATTGAGCAGGACATTGATGAGGCCGGCAGTCATGATAAAGAGGGTCGGCCTTCGGGTATCGCTATTGGATCTGAGGATGGCGGCACCGAAATTATAGACCAGGATAAAAAAGAGTCCAATGAAATAGATGCGGATATAGAGAACTGACAGGGACAGGATGGACGCCGGGGTCCCCATGGCGGTCAGGATCACACCTGCAAAGAGGAAACCGAAGCTGGCTGTGAGAATGCCTGCGAAACAGGCGATAAAATAAGCCGTGTGGATGGCCTTCTGAACTTCGTCATAATCGCCCTTACCGATTAGTCTGGAAACGGTCACGTCCGCACCGATGGACAGACCCATCAGACCCCAGGTGAACATGGAGACCACAGGGGCTGTAGAGCCTACGGCAGCCAGGGAAAGTTCGCCGGCATAACGGCCCACGATCATGGAGTCTGCAGCATTGAAGAATCTCTGAAATGCGTTGGAGATCATGAGGGGATAGGCAAAACGCAGCATATGGATCAGGAGATGGGAACCTGTCATTTGAATGGGTTGGCGATTGTGTGACATGAGATATCGTCCTCTTTTTTCTATGGTTATCAAGGATATTATGGTATAATTTCATTATGAAAACAAGCTGAAAATCTCAAATAGGATATCGCATAAAATCTACAACTATGAAGTTGGCCTTATTCATGCACATTTTCGCGGAATCCGTGTATGGTTTTTGGTTTGATGTCTAAATCATATTGAGAAAAAAAGGAGCAGGACAATGAAGAACATTGCTTATTACGAAGGCCGAACCTCTCTCATTGATGAGATGATGATTCCGGCAAATGACCGTGCATTTTATTTTGGTGACGGTATCTATGAAGCGGCTACGGTATACAATCACAAAATTTTCGCTTTGGATGATCATCTGGATCGTATGTTTAACAGTGCAGCGATCGTCAATATCAAACTGCCCTATACAAGGGAAGAATATGCAGCCATCCTGAAGGATCTGGTGAAACAGGTGGATCATGAGATCCAGTTCCTTTACTGGCAGGTGAGCAGAGCCAGTGCGCCAAGAGGCCATGCTTTCCCTGGTGATGCAAAGCCAACACTCTATGTTTACAGCAAACCACTGGAGAAGGTGGAAATGAAGGATGACTATCACCTGATCTCCGTTCCGGATACCCGTTATTTCCACTGCAACTGCAAGACCCTGAACCTGATCGTCAATGTTATGGCGGCAGATCAGGCCAAGTCCTGTGGCTGTCAGGAGGTTGTTTTTATCAGAGACGGCCTTGTGACAGAGGGATCCCATTCCAATATCCATATCATTAAAGAGGGTAAACTGATCACCCACCCACTGGACAATCTGATCCTTCCCGGCACAGAGAGAAAGCACATCTTAAGATACTGTGATCAGCTGGGCATCCCATATGAAGAGAGAGCCTTTTCTCTGGATGAACTGAAAGCAGCTGATGAGATCGTCATCTCTTCAACCAGTCAGCCTTTCATGAGAGCGATCTCTGTGGACGGTCAGCCTGCCGGCGGTAAGGATCCGGAGATCTGTGAGAAGATCAGATCCTGCTACTGGGCAGAAGTTGCCGACTTGTATGAATAACCAATGTTTGTAAATTGCATAAAGCCGATTCGAATTTATACGACAAGATGGTGTATAAAACATACACTGATTGCCGGAATAAAATGTAGGATGCTTAACTTTTGTTGGCTTTTTGGGTATTATTGACAAAAGAGACAATTTTTTATATAATCGGTTTATAATAATACGTTAATTAAACGAATTATTATTGCAGGATTCTAATAGAGGAGGAGAAAATTATGAAAAATGCAAAAAAACTTCTTGCATTAGCAGCCATGGCATCTATGCTTATGATGACAGCTTGCGGCGGTTCCAAGCCAGCAGCTACAGAAGCTGCTAAAGAAGAGGCTCCAGTAGAGGCAGGTGCTTCTATTTCCCAGAGCCAGGATATCGTAATCGGTATGAACGTAGACTTCACAACAATGGACCCACAGGATACAAGTGATACAATTTCCGGTGCTGTTCAGAAGATGATGCTTGATTCCTTATTCGCATTCGATGAGAACATGGATATCTATCCTATGCTTGCTACAGGTTATGAAGCAAATGATGAGGCTACAGAGTTCACAATCAACCTTCGTGAAGGCATCAGCTTCACAGATGGTACACCTTGGAACGCAGATGCACTTCTTACAAACATTGAGAAGTGGGATACAGTAGAGCTTGGTCTTAAGAGATCTACATTCCTTTCCAGCATCATCGATACATATGAGAAGGTTGATGATTACACAGTTAAGATCAACCTGACATCCCCATTTGGTGCGTTCATTGCTAACCTTGCACATCCAGCATGTACAATCATGAGCCCTAAGACAATTGAGGCAGGTGTTGAGGAGTGTGCACTCAGACCAGTTGGTACAGGTCAGTACACATTCGTTGAGTGGGAAGAAGGCGACCACCTTACAATCGCTCTTAACAAAGACTGGTGGGGCTTCGATGCAGAGATCTGCGGTGGCGAGGCACTTGCTGATTCCGATTGTGGTTTCAACACAGTTACATTCAGACCTGTTGAAGAGTCTGCTACACGTGTAGCAATGATCCAGTCCGGTGATGCTCAGATCATCGAGCCTATCCCAACAGAGAGCGTTGCAGTTCTTCAGAACGACCCTAACGTTAAGGTTTCTGTAGAGAACTCCATCATCGTTCGTTACCTCTTCATGAACAACCAGAAAGAGCAGTTCAAGGATGTTCGTGTTCGTCAGGCAATCGACTACGCAATCGACAAGAACGCTTACTGTGCAGTTGTTAAGGAAGGCCTTGCTGTTCCAGCAACATCTGTTATCGGTGAGAACGTAGCTTACTACAAGGGCAATGAGCCACGTGAGTACAACATCGAGAAGGCTAAAGAGCTTCTTGCAGAGGCTGGCTATCCAGATGGTTTCACATGTACATTAACATACACAAACACAACTGCTAACCAGAAGCAGTGTGAGTTCATCAAGCAGCAGCTTGAGCAGGTTGGTATCACAGTTGAGCTTAACGGTCTTGAGTCCGCAATCTGTAACGAACTCGTACAGGCAGCTTATGACAGCGGTGCAGATTCACCTGTAGAGCTTTACGTTATCGGTTGGTCTCCATCCACTGGTGATGCTGACTGGGGTATCCGTCCACTTCTTGCAATCGAGTCTGAGCCACCTATGAGCTACAACATCTGCTACTACGAGAACGAAGAGCTTGATGGTTACATCCAGCAGGGTCTCCAGAGTGCAGACGTAAACGTTCGTGCAGAGGCATATGCTAACGCTCAGGATCTCGTTTGGGAGGACGTTCCGCTTGTATGTCTTGCTCAGGATTCCAACACATGGGCTACAGCTGCTAACATCTCAGGTGTATTCCTTAACCCAGATGGCGCTCTGATCATTCAGGATGCTAAGATGACAGCTGAATAATCTTATACCTGTGGCTGCAGGCCGCTATAAGATCATTATCTTTTAAAGAAAAAACAAAAAGACTTCAGTAATTACGGTGGGCACTGCAGAGGCTTTCTGCAGTGCCCATTTTTCACATTTTTATCAGACGGAAGTTCAGATAGAGATGTGTACAAATTGAGACGCAACTTGAAAACGTATCCTACGAGAGGGGGGTAACTACATGTTAAAATATACAGTGAAGAGAGTGCTGGGAATGATCCCTACACTGATCATTGTTGTAACATTTGTATTTCTTTTCGTTCGATTGATCCCTGGTGACCCAGCACGACTGGTAGCCGGTGAGCAGGCGACACTCGAAGACGTAGAAAACGTAAGAGAGCAGCTTGGTCTGAATCAGCCGGTCTATGTCCAGTACGGCAAGTATGTCACCGGTCTTCTCCGTGGAGATCTGGGCACATCACTTCGAACAAAACGTCCTGTTCTTGATGAAGTCAAGGCAAGATATATGAACACTCTGAAACTGACAATCATGGCACTTTTATGGAGCTCCATCGTTGGTGTTGCTTTAGGTGTCTGGTCCGGTAAGAACCGAAGTAAATGGCAGGATTATACGGGAATGACGGTGGCCGTCTCGGGCATCTCGTTGCCGAGCTTCTGGATTGGTTTCCTTCTGATCATGCTTTTCTCTGTAAAGCTCAGATGGCTTCCAACAACAGGTGCTAACGGCATCAAGGGCCTGATCTTACCTGCGATCACACTGGGCACAAGTATCGCAGCCATCATTGCCCGATTCACAAGATCCTCCATCATCGAAGTTCTGAAAGAGGACTATATCCGTACAGCCCGCGCAAAAGGTCTTAAAGAGAGTGCGGTTACCTGGGGCCATGCCTTCAGAAACTCCATGATCTCTGTTGTAACTGTTGTAGGTCTTCAGTTCGGTTTCCTTTTAGGTGGTTCTGTTGTTACTGAGCAGGTATTCGCTTTCCCTGGACTGGGATCCCTGCTGATCGAATCTGTAAACTATCGTGATTATCCGGCGATTCAGTCTCTGATCCTGATCTTCTCGCTGCAGTTCATCGTGATCAACCTTTTAGTTGACCTCCTGTACGCAGTGCTGAATCCGGAAATCAAGTTATCATAAAGAAGGAGGAAGCGTATGTCTAAGAAAAAAGAAATCAATGAAAAAAATGACATCAAGACACCTCTTTCTGAGGCGATCCGCAAATTTAAAAAGCAGAAAAATGCAATCATAGCCTTATGCTTTATCCTCTTCCTGGTTGTTCTTGCATTTATCGGTGATAAAATCGTACCTTTTGGTATCAATGAATATGATTACTCCAACACCCTTCAGGGACCATCCATGGCCCATTGGTTTGGAACAGATGAGTTTGGCCGTGACCTTTTCTCAAGAATCATCTGTGGTACAAAGATTTCTCTGGCTGTAGGTCTTTCTGCAGTTAGTGTCGGCTGTATCTGTGGTACGATCCTTGGTCTGATCGCAGGCTATTATCGTGGCTGGATCGACAGCGTGATCATGAGAATCTGTGATACCTTATTCGCATTCCCTGGCATCATCCTTGCCATCGCCATCGTAGCGATCCTTGGTTCTGGTCTTGGCAACGTTGTCATCGCTGTTGCTGTCTTCTCCACACCAACCTTTGCACGACTGGTTCGAAGCCGAACTCTGGCGCTGAAGAATGCCGTCTTTGTTCAGGCTGCACGAAATATCGGTGCATCTGATGCCCGTATCCTGTTCCAGCACATTCTGCCTGGCGCATTCCCTGAAATCATCGTTCAGTATACCATGTCTATTGGTTCTTCCATCCTGACAGCTTCTTCACTGAGCTTCCTTGGTATGGGTGCACAGCCTCCTACACCTGAGTGGGGTCTTCTGCTCTCCAATGGACGTAACTATATGTTAACTGCATTCCACTGTACACTCTTCCCTGGTATCGCGATCTTCCTGACCGTTCTTTCTTTCAACCTTCTGGGTGATGGTCTTCGTGATGCTCTGGATCCAAAATTAACAGATTAAGGAGGAAAAGAATATGGCAGAAGAGATTAAAAATGTTCTTGAAGTCAACAATCTTCACACCTATTTTTTTACAGACTCCGGTACTGTTCATTCTGTAGAAGGTGTTGATTTCCAGTTAAAAGAAGGACATACATTAGGCATCGTAGGTGAGTCCGGTTCCGGTAAGAGTGTTACTTCTCTTTCCATCATGGGCCTCCTGATGGGTACCACAGGTAAAGTCGTAGAAGGTGAGATCCTTCTGGATGGCAAAAATATCCTGGAGTTTTCTGATGAGGAGAGAAGAAACCTTCGTGGCGGACAGATCTCCATGATCTTCCAGGAACCAATGACCAGCTTAAACCCTGTTCTTACCATTGGTAAGCAGCTGACTGAGTGTATCCTCCAGCATCAGAAGGTTTCCAAAGAGGAAGCCTGGAAGATGGCGACAGAGATGCTCAGAAAGACAGGTGTTCCTCGTGTTGAGCGTATGATGAAGGAGTTCCCATTCCAGCTCTCCGGTGGTCAGCGTCAGCGTGTTATGATCGCCATGGCCCTTGTATGTAACCCTCGTATCCTGATCGCCGATGAGCCAACAACAGCTCTTGACGTTACCATTCAGGCTCAGATCCTTGATCTGATGAATGAACTCAAGAAGGATATTGGTACATCCATTCTCTTCATCACCCATGACCTGGGTGTTGTTGCAGAGGTCTGCGATGACGTTGTTGTTATGTACTGTGGACGAGCGGTTGAGAAGGGCAATGTTTATGAACTCTTTAAGAATCCATCCCATCCTTATACACAGGGTCTTCTGAAGTCCATCCCTAAGATTGGTCAGAGCAGTGATGAGGAACTGGAAGTGATTCCTGGTAACGTTCCAAATCCTAAATATATGCCTAAGGGCTGTAAATTTGCTCCAAGATGCAGCAAGTGTTTTGAGAAGTGTCTCAACGAGGAGCCTGGATTCTTCGATCTTGGCAACGATCATTTCAGCAAATGCTGGCTTCATGAAAATGGAGGTGAGAAATAATGGGCACAAACAATCTGCTTGAAGCAACTGACGTTAAGATCTATTATCCTGTCGCAAGTAGTTTTGGTAAAAAAGAATATGTTAAAGCGGTAGATGGCGTTTCCTTCGAGGTCAGAAGAGGTGAAGTTCTGGGTATCGTAGGTGAGTCCGGCTGTGGTAAGTCCACGCTGGGCAGAGGTGTCTGCAAGCTTGAAAATATCACATCCGGTAAGATTGTTCTGGATGGTGTGGATATCTCCAATTTCAATGCTGCCAAGATGCGTCCGATGCGTAAGAAGGTCCAGATGGTTTTCCAGGATCCATACGCATCTCTGAATCCACGTATGTCTGTCTTCGATATCATTGCTGAGCCTATGCGTATCCATGGCCTGGCAAAGAACAACGAAGAACTGAAAGAGAAGGTTCTGGCAACACTCCGCAAGGTTGGTCTGGATGATTACCATGCAAACCGTTATCCTCATGAGTTCTCCGGTGGTCAGCGTCAGCGTATCGGTATCGCAAGAGCCCTGGCTGTTGAACCGGATCTGATCATCGCCGATGAGCCTGTATCTGCTCTGGACGTATCCATTCAGGCTCAGGTTCTGAACCTGATGAATGTGCTGAAGAAGGATCTGAACCTGACTTACATCTTCGTTGCCCATGACCTCTCCGTTGTTGAGTATATCAGTGACCGTGTAGGTGTTATGTATCTGGGTAACTTTGTAGAGGTTGCGGATAAGAAATCTCTCTATGAGAATCCAATGCATCCTTATACACAGGCGCTCTTATCAGCAGTGCCTGTTCCGGATCCAACAGCGAAGAAGAAACGTGTGATCCTGGAAGGTAATATTCCTTCAGCTCACAACCCACCAAGTGGCTGTAAGTTCCATACAAGATGTCCAAAATGCATGGAGATCTGTAAGACTGTGGCACCTGAGAAATATCAGGCCAGCGAAGATCACTATGTCTATTGCCATCTCTATGATGATAAATTAAAATAAAGGATGGAAGTTAAACACTTTATCGAATCAAGACAAAAGCAGGTTCGGGCGATTTTTGGACCTGCTTTTTCCTTGATTTATAGGAAATTGCGCCTCCAGCGCATTTCTCAATAAAATAGCCCGCACGGAGGCGGGCATAACAAAAAGACGATGGCTTTTTTAGAAAAGGTAGAATCCCTCTTCTCCAAAATCGTCGTCAAGATCGTCTTCATTTAAGAAATAATCCATGTCAAGAAGTTGCTCCTCGCTCATACGGCGGATGTCTTTGGAAGTCATTCCTTCAGGTGGATTATCGATGTATTTTTTGCGCAGTTCCTCGATGTTGGTTTTCATGTGTTCGGCCTCCTCTTGAGAGGGTTATACCACTGGAGATCAAGCAGAGGAACGCTTTCCACGAGATTTGGACATCTCTTTCTCGTATAGTTCTTCGAGGGGAACACGCTTGTGATTAAAGTAAAGCTCCAGAAAAAGCATTTTTTGTTTGCAGTTTGGACATTCTAATGGATCATAGCCAAATGCTGAAAGAATGGCAGTGCGCCATTGATTGAAACTAAGGAAGATTTGATGCTTCTCTTTGGAAATAGCAGGTATCAGTTTTTGATCTATATCACGATGGCGGGCATAGATACCACCATAGCGAATCATTTTAAAATGTTTCTCTGGGATATGCCGGATCAGTCGTTTGATGAAGTCCATGGCAGGAACCGTTTCTACAACATACTTTTCATCTTCATGTCGGTTGTAATGAAAAGTAACCAGTTTGCCATCGTAGCTATCAATACGAGAAGTTGCAATAACAGGACGACCCAGATAGCGCCCAATGTATTTTACAACAGTATTGGGATCACATTTGTTGGGCTTAGCATAAACATAGAAGCCATGTTTGTGTTCTTTGTAACAGTGAGATTTAGTCTTTTTAAAAGAAGGTCCCAGTCTGGCTTCCATTTCGTTTAGAAGCGCTGTGCGGAATGCATTTCTGAGGAAGGTATAATTGAAGTGATTTATGTTTCTCCAGAAAGCATCATCACTGAAACCGCCTTCAGAGATAAGACAATGAATGTGTGGATTCCATTTGAGGTCTCTGCCGAAAGTGTGAAGAACCATGATGAATCCTGGTGTAAAGTTTTTTGAATGATTCAAATTGAAAAACATTCGGGATACAACACTGGATACAGAATGGAAGAGACAGTTGAGGAGTGAGCGGTCTTCTAGAAAGTAATCTCGAAGAGATTCATCAATAGTAAAAACACAATGTCTGTGCTGGACTCTAACCAGCTTGAAAGACATGGATGTAGTGCGTTCCATGGCATATTTAGTGCCACAGGTTGGACAAAAACGGCTATGACAGCGGAAGGGAACAAATTTAAGGTGTCCGCAGTGAGGACAGCCGTACATAGCCCCGCCAAAAGCAGGATCACCACAATTGATCATCTTTTCGATGTTTTCCAGCTCGGTTGGTCTTGGATGGAGAGTATATTTAATTTCTTCGTAATAGTCACTGAAAATTTTCTGGAGTATATTCATAAGATTATTATGAAGGAAAATGAAACAAAAAGAAACCCCACCCCTCAAGATTGAGGGGCAGGGGAGTTGAATAGGCGTAGCCTATTTTTTACTGCTGAAACAGGAGATAGAAAAAGTGTTGTGCAAAAAGTGTTCCGGCAGGAACACATGAATCAAAGAGAGACGGAGTAAAGCTATGAAAATATTTTTCAGTGCAGATATCGAAGGTTGTGCCGGTGTGGCACTGGGACCGGAATGTCATAAGAATGAGCCGGTTTACAAAGCCTTTGCCAGACAGATGACAAGAGAAGTGATTGCAGCCTGTGAAGCCGCCCATGAGATGGGGGCAGAGGAGATCGTGGTCAAGGATGGTCATGGTGACGCGGGCAATATCGATCCTCATGAGATGCCTTCTTACGTAACCCTCATCAGAGGCAAGAGCGGACACCCTTATAACATGATGTGGGGTATCGACGAGAGCTTTGATGGCGTGATGTATATCGGATATCATTCCCCTGCGGGCAATCCGAACTTTAATATCAGTCACACCTCCACAGGCAACAGCCTTTACATCAGACTGAATGGCAAATATATGAGTGAGTTTATGCTCAACTCTTATACCGCTGCCAATCATCAGGTGCCGATTCTTTTTATTGCCGGTGATGAGGAAATCTGCAGACTGGCAGGAGAGATGGTGCCTGGCATCGAGACAGCGGTGACAAAGCGTGGTGTCGGCGGAGCAACCATCTGTGTGCCAAGAGAGACAGTTGAGGAACGTATCAGAGCAGGTGTGAAGAGAGCCCTTCAGAAAGATCTTAAGCAGAATCTGATTCCTGTGCCGGATCAGTATACTTATGAAGTCACTTTTAAGGACTGGAACAGAGCTTATCGTATGAGTTTTTACCCAGGCATGACCCAGATCGATACTTTCACAGATCGTCTGGTGACCAATCAGTGGATGGATATTGTCGCTGCGCACTGCTTTGTGGTATACTGATGAAGTCGTAAAATCGTGGAAAATTAACATAAAATAATTTACAGAAATTTCACGAGGAATATGATCATCTCGGTTTGGGTATATGCTATCCTCAAATGTGCAGAGTATGAGGGAGGAGCAGCAAAATTGTCTCAGCGGTGGGTAATATCCCTTATCTGTCGGAACCGACAGGATGAAAAAAAGCTGATGATCATGTTCGTCGATAAGGAGGAAATAGAATGAATATTGAAATGTTTGGCAAGATTACAGATGCCTTCGGACCAAGTGGATTTGAAGAAGATGTCATCAGAACAATTGCCGGCTACTGCCAGGAGTTTGAACTTGAGAATGATGCTATGAACAATCTTTATGCGCGTATGCCGGAAGTAGATCCTGGCAAACCAGTTGTGATGCTGGACGCCCATACCGATGAGTGTGGCTTTATGGTTCAGGCTATTCTGGACAATGGACTTTTAAGTATGTTGACACTGGGTGGATTCGTTATGAGCAATCTGCCTGCTCATTCTGTTGTCATCAAAACAAGAGCCGGTAAGCTGGTCAAGGGTATCATTGCAGCCAAACCGGTACACTTTATGACAGACGCTGAAAAAGCCAACCCGAACCTGACCATCGAAAATATGTATATCGATGTGGGCGCGGTATCCAGAGAGGAAGTCATCGAGTCCTTTGGCATCCATATCGGTGATCCGATTATGCCGGATGTTAAGTTTGAGTATGATGAAGAGCATGAGATCTGCTTTGGTAAGGCTTTTGACAACAGAGCAGGCTGTGCATGTATCGTTGATACCATGAAACAGCTTTTTGAGGAGAGAGCTTCCCTTCCTGTCAATGTGGTAGGCGCTTTTGCTGCTCAGGAAGAAGTAGGTACACGTGGTGCTCAGGTAACAAGCCAGGTGGTTAAGCCTGATTTTGCCATTGTTTTTGAAGGCTCTCCAAGTGATGATTTCTTCTTCAGCACCAATGTGTCTCAGGGACGTATGAAACAGGGGGTTCAGATTCGTCTGAGAGACCAGAGCTATGTATCCAATCCTGTTTTTGCTGATTTTGCAAGAGAGATGGCTGATAAGTATGGTATCCCTTATCAGGAGACTGTACGCCGTGGTGGCTCTACCAATGCCGGTAAGATCCATCTTAAGAACAAAGCGGTACCTGTTCTTGTACTGGGTGTGCCAAGCCGTTATGTACACAGCCATTACAACTTCTGTGCAAAAGCCGATTTAGAGGCGGCTGTGGATCTGGCCTGTGAAGTGATCCGTCATCTGGATCAGGAACGTCAGAAACATATCTGCAGACAGGATATTCTGTAAGTCCTGAAGGATTCGACCTGGAGACGGATCGAAGACTATGGAAAGATACGGCAGTGAATCGGTTTCACAATCTGTAATCAAAGAGATTGCCATGTAGAAAATAGGAATAAATGAAAGAGGGTAAATATATGAATGGAAACAAACCGATTATCGGTATCGCAGGATTAACCAATCTGAATCCAAGACCGGGTTGGCGTCAGACGGAATTCGTTATTACAGGCTGTGCCAATGTCCAGGCTGTAATGAGAAACGGAGGTATTCCATTGGTTATTCCTGTGGATGTCTTACGTAGTGATGCAGAAGCAGCATTGGCGGTATGTGATGGTTTGCTTTTTCCGGGAGGTCCTGATGTGACACCATGGTATTATGGTGAAGAACCTCTTCCTGTCATCGATATTTTTGAACCAGACGCGGATGATGCCTGGCTTAAGGCAGGTCAGGTTGGCCTGAAGAGAAAGATACCTATGTTGGGGTGCTGCAGAGGTATCCAGCTTCTGAATGTGCTTATGGGGGGCAGTCTTTATCAGGATGTGCAGCTCCAGGGCGAAGGGATCATTCAGCATATGCAGAAATTTGACAGAAGTTATCTGACCCATCATGTGAATATTGAGGCAGATACCCATCTGGCAGGTATTCTGGGCCAAGGTGAGCACAAGGTCAACTCCATCCATCATCAGTGTGTAAAGGTACCTGGTAAGGGTATGCGCATCAGTGCCTATGCACCGGATGGCACCATTGAGGGTATCGAGGATGAGGAAGGCCTGATCATTGGTGTTCAGTGGCATCCGGAGAATCTGGTAGACAGCAATCCTGAAATGAACAAGCTTTTCAAGTATCTCGTGGATACCGCTGCAAAGCGTGCAGGTAAAGCAGATTAAGAGATGATTTTGCCGGCAGGAAAATGCAGACATAGAAAAAGAGAATCGACTTTTGAATGATCAGAAGACGGTTCTCTTTTTTATATGACTGGAAAAAAATCTCCATCAAGCGTGAAGGGCAGGGGAGATGAAGGCCTCTTACAGATTTTGTTCCGTCTAAGGCGAGTCGGGGACTGTGCTCTCACGTATCCAGGCATCTGCCAGAAGCTGATGGCCAAGACTTGTCAGATGGATGCCATCTACTGTGAGATCTGCGAGACAGCAGGTTTTCAGGGCTTCTTCAAAGACTAGTATAGTGTCTTTTAAATAAATGGACTGTATTTCCAAGCTGTGATATACTATCTCCAGAACATTCTGGAGGTATCATAATGGGTAGAAAATCGTCAACTATCGAACTCTCAACAACTGATCGCGAGTATCTTGAACTTCAAACACGAGCAAGAACCATTCAAGCACAAACAGTTAGCAGAGCAAGAATTATTCTTCTGAAATCAGAAGGCATTTCTATCGAAGAAATTGCTGATAAAGTTGGCATGAACAGAAAGAGTGTTATGCTCTGCTTGAAAAAGTTCAAAGAAGGCGGTGTTGAAAATGCTCTTTTTGATGCACCTGGTCGTGGCAGAAATGCTGAGATTACAGATGAAGAAAAGGCATGGATTATCAACCTTGCTTGTCAAAGACCGGTAGATCTCGGTTATGCTGCTGAAACATGGACCTATGCAAAATTAACTGCCCACATCAATAAAACGGCCGAGGCTGCTGGATATACAAGACTCTCAACTATTCACAAGAGTACTATAAATATCATTCTCGATGAAGCTGATATTAAGCCGCATAAAATCACTTACTATTGCGAAAATCGGGATTCTGAATTTGACCAAAAAATGCACAATGTACTACTCGTATATAAACAGTTGTCCCTCCAATTCGACGAAGAAGGCAATCTTCTTCCGTTTGAAGAGGATGGACAGGTAGTTCATGTCCTTTCTTATGACGAAAAACCAGGACTTCAGGCAATTGCAACTACATCTGAAGATCTTAGACCTGACGAAAAGCATCCAACAATCAGTCGAGATTATGAGTATAAGCGACTTGGGACCATTTCTCTACTGGCCGCAATTGATCTGTAGACAGGTGAAGCAATACCGTTAGTTCGAGACAAACATAGTAGTACAGAATATATTGAGTTTCTTCAGATGTTAGATCAGAAATATCCGAAAGACGATAAGATTCGAATCGTATTAGATAATCTTAAAGTTCATACTTCGGAAGCAACAAGAAGATATTTGGCAACTGTGCCTGGACGATTCGAGTTTGTATTTACGCCCAAGCATGGTTCATGGCTTAATATGGTTGAGGGATTCTTTAGCAAAATGACCCGCCAAATGCTTCGTGGAATTCGCGTTAAAAGCAAGGAAGAGCTTGAAAATCGAATTTATAAATACTTCGAAGAAGCAAATGAAGAGCCTGTTGTTTTTCATTGGAAATACAACCTTGATGATGTTGATGTTTCGGAAGCAATCATAGTAGATACGCTTCCTGTTAAAAAGTCCAGTTAAGTAAAGGATGATATACTAGATACCATTTTCCAAAGAGAAATTTCCCCAAAGTCAAGTCTTGTATCTCATTTTTTCTGTATTAGAATAGCAAAGGTTTGTGCTTTGCCGAGCAGACAACACAGGAGGATTACAAATATGAGTGAGATTGATATTAGGTTAAACCAACTGGCAGATATGCTTTTGAATAATGAGATAACACAGGAAGAACATGTAGATCGATATAATGAGATTATTCGATCAGAAACAGACGAAGATTCATTAGGAAGGCAGCCCCACGAACATATTTAATAATTAAATGTTAAGGCAATGATGTGAATGAAATTTTTTTACGATGAAATTTTTTTATATCATTGCCTTGTCTTATATTTTGTGGATTCTTAAGGCGAATGACTCGCCTATTGATACGAACATAACCTCTTAGTTTGCAAATATAATAGAGATAGAAAATTGTATTTTGCAATGAGGAGGATAGCAGTGATCAATGACGGAATCAAGTGCCAAATATGATGTAACATATATGAATAAAATGATTGGCAAGACGCTGACTCAGCTTAGAATGGAACGCCATCTTACCCAAAGTGAAGTAGAAGTTGCATTAGGTATGGGACCACGAACATTGTCAAAATATGAGAATGGAAGTCGTACAATTACGACAGATATATTGATGATGTTTTCAGACTTCTATAATGTTAGCGTACATTATCTTTTGGAGGAGTTTCCAGATGATTCTTGGGGTAAAATTCAGAATGAGGCAGCACTGAATCTGTTGAATGAGTTGCCGGTTCATGAACAACGATTAATCCTGTTGAATATTATTAATAACTGGGAACATCATTTTGGAGATTTAGATTTGCAGAAGAGTAAAGTTGAAAGCAGAGTTTTGTCCTATTATTCCTCGCTGAAGAGCACATTGAAATAAAGAATTGCAAATTATGGAACAGCACCAGAGAATTACTAAAATTTTTTAGGAATTTTCTGGTTTTTTTTTATGAAAAATGGTCTCACATACAAAGATTTGTATGTATCATTTGCTACACTCCTTCAATCGAGATAATAGAAGGAGGAATGCGGTATTATGAGTAACAAGGAAAGAGGGTTAAGACGTATGCTGCAGATTAAAGATATTTTATGGAGGAGGAGTGACAACCAGCATAAAATTAACCTTGATATCATAACGAATGCTTTAGAGATTGCTGGATTTACAGCTGATCCACGCACTGTGAGAAATGATATCCGACGTCTTAATAAGCAAGAGGAATGTATTCAGATAACACGTGAAGGCAAAGAAGATAAATTCTGCTATATAGATGAAAAAAGAGAGTTTACTCTAGCGGAGCTTAGAATGTTGGTGGATTGTATACAATCTAGCAGATTCATTACCACACAACAAAGTACATCTCTTATTAACAAGCTTAAGAAGCAAACCAGCGACAATTGTGCGAGTGATATACAAAAGCAGGTGATAATTTTTAAACGTGTAAAATCTCCTAAAAACCATGTGTTTGAAAGTATTGGCATCATTCATCAGGCTATTATTCAAAATAAAAAAATAGCTTTCCGTTATTGGAAATGGAATGTGCATAAAAGTAAAACCTATCATAATGATAATCAGGAATATGTTCTCAGCCCGTATCTGTTGGAATACCGCGATGATTACTATTATTTGATTGGATACGAAAAGAAGAGCGATAAGGTGAAAACTTTCCGTATTGATAAACTGGTGGAAGTAAGGCTTATGGAAGAGGATAGAGATAAAAATGATAAGACTGCTGTCTTACACCCTGAGATATATAGTAAGAAGCAGATTCATATGTTCGGCGGGGAAGAAATGAAAGTTCGACTTCGTGGCAAAAATGATATTGTTGGGGTCATTATTGATCAATATGGTAGTGAAAACATCATTGTTCCAGAAGAAAATAATTATTTTTCGGTATCTGTTAATGTTGAAATCAGTGAGCAATTCTATGGATGGGTTGCTGGATTAGGAGACAACATTACAATAATACATCCGGAGGAAGCCGTAGATGGATTTAGAAATCATATTGACAAGATTCGCAATCTATATACTACGATTTAATAGATGGGGGTATACAGAATGTATACCCAATTACAAAAAATGTAGCACGACAGGAATAACATCTGTTGTTACTATATATTTATGAGGTAGTAACGATGGGAAAAAATGAAGCACAAGACGAAGTAAAAGAGATTGGTGACAGATTAAATAAGATACAGAAATTTTGTGGAAAGCAGAATGAAGAGATGCCAGAACTACTTGCTGTGAGTAAAGGGGCATACCTTCATTATAAAAGTGGATTACGACAAATGAATGTATCGACCTTATTCAGGTTGTGTGAATCTCTAAAACCAAATATGAATTATCTTTTTTATGGCATAAATCCAGAGCATATTGTATTGGAGGATTCGGATTTTTTTCCTGCTGAGAAGGAATATGATTTTGAAATGATTGTTTATATACTGGTTGCATATCTTTCTTCTTTATCGAAGGATGAAATTCCTGAAAAGATTGGAAGGCTTCAATTGATACAGGGTGAACTTCTGACTGGATTGTGATATTCCATTGTTGCAACAAGTGCTCCGTGATAAGTGAATATAGATATAGAATTATTTGTTGCTATTATAATTTTTCTCGGAGAATGCATGAACTTGATCAGAGAAAATGAATGACAAAATAAAAATAACGAATAGGGTAGCTTTATTAATTATACGAGCTGCCTTTTGTTTATGGAGGTGTTATTTGGTGAATAAGAAAAAATTACTAAATTATACGATACAACGCTCCATGTTGAAGCAACTGTACGATAAAGGACTAATTACAGAAAGTGAATTTCAGAAAATAAAGAAAGAGCTGGAGAAGGATTATGGTGTTGTGTCAGGATTAACAACAAATTGTTAGGATCCTTTGTGATATATCTTGACGACTTTAATATGGCTCGTTATAATGATATATGTAGACACTAATAAAGGAATACAAATAAAAGGAATAAAAATGGAAGTTGAAATTATTAAGGCAAAGAATAGAAATGAAGATTCTTATGCAATTCAAAAGTTTGATAGACTTAGAGTAGCAGCGTATTGTCGAGTTAGTACCGATGATGAAGATCAGATAAAAAGTTATAATTCGATGGTGAAACATTATACAGATCTTATTCAAAGCAGTGCTGATTGGGAATATGTGGGTGTATATGCAGATCGTGGTATTACAGGAACTAAAGTTGACAAACGAGAAGAATTTCAAAAATTAATAAATGATTGTCTTAATGGTAAAATAGACATGGTTATTGCTAAAAGTATTCCACGTTTTGCCAGAAATACGCTGGATACATTAAAATATGTTCGTTTATTACGAGAAAAAAATGTTGCTGTCTATTTTGAAGTGGAAAAGATTAATACCATTAAAGATGGAGAGTTTCTTATGACAATTCTTTCTTCAGTGGCTCAGCAGGAAGTAGAGAATACTTCAGCTTATGTAAAAAAGGGCCTGAAGATGAAAATGAAGAGAGGAGAGCTAATTGGATTTCAAGGATGTATAGGATATGATTACGATTTGAATACAAAGACATTATCGGTGAATCCAGAAGGGGCTAAGGTGGTTGAGTATATATTTGAAAGATATATTAACGGAGCTGGTAGCACCGTAATTGCTCGTGAGTTGAATGAAAAAGGAATTCTAACCTACAGAGGAAATGAGTGGGTTTCTTCTACTATATTAGGTGTCTTGGAAAATGAAAAATATATAGGCGATATTCGAATGGGAAAAACATTTACGTTAGATCCTATATCCAAGCGACGATTAGATAATCATGGTGAAGAAGAACAGTATTATATTCATGATCATCATGAGCCAATTATATCGAAAGAAGTTTTTGAAAAGGCTCAGGAGATTAGAAATCGAAGAAATGGTAAAAAGAAGAGTGCACTAGTAGGCAAACGAGAAAAATATAGTAGACAGTATGCGTTCAGCTGCCTGTTAGAATGTGGATTTTGTGGTAGTAATCTATCCAGAAGGAATTGGCACAGTGGAACTGCGAACTGTAAAACTATATGGCAATGTGTTACTTCAACAAAGAAAGGTAAAAAGAATTGTCCAGATAGTAAAGGAATTCCAGAATATGTGATAGAAAAAGCATTTATGGAATCTTATCGTATGCTCTATTGCGAAAACAAAGAAATATTAGATCAGTTTTTAAAACGACTGGAAAAATCTTTGTCCGAAGAGAATTCTGAAAAGAATTTACATGTTATACAGACAAAGATAAGAAATCTAACAAATAAACGAAATACATTATTGGATAAATATCTGGAAGATACAATTGATAAAGAACTGTATCAGAAAACAGATGGAAGATATACACAGCAGATTCTAGGATTAGAAGAAGAACTTGAACTGATACAAAATCATCTTAGTGAGCAGGATGATTTAAAGAAGAGAATACAGGAATTTAAAAAAGTTCTTACTCAAAATGAGGGTATGACAGGATTCGATCGTCATATCTTTGAGAGTATCATTGAAAAGGTTATCGTAGGTGGCTACGATGATGATGGCAAGAGGGATCCTTATAAACTTACTTTTATATATAAAACTGGATTTAAAAATACTGTTGATGATGCGAATGATAAGTTTGGCCTTCCTAAAAAGAAGCCGGGAAGAAAACCGAAAAATATGTGTTCCGATATTATTGACAATGTTAAAAATGTGTGTTCGAATGTAATTAACAACACATTGTGAAACAATTGCTCTATTAAGTCGCAAATAAAAGGCTTGATTAAGAAGCCTTTTTATGCAATCATCATGGAAGAATAAAGGAAAAAATATGGGAGTATCAAAAATTGTACTTACCGGAGGACCTTGTGGTGGAAAATCTACTGGATTGAAAAAGATTCAGGAGGTTTTTACGGCAAGAGGCTACACTGT
Organism: Eubacteriales bacterium; assembly: GCA_030531555.1. Lineage (GTDB taxonomy): Bacteria > Bacillota > Clostridia > Lachnospirales > Lachnospiraceae > Anaerobutyricum. Next base: position 34,044 of record JAUNNI010000027.1, read on the forward strand.
TCTTATTATAGAGGAAACAGCAACAGAACTGATTCCGAATGGATTGACACCGGGTGGTTGTCTCTCTCAGAAAGAGTATCAAAAATGTCAGATGAGCATTCAGATGGCAAAAGAGAGCGTTTTTGATTATGCATCAACACAGATTGATAATGAAAATATTTTGATTTTTTGCGATCGTGGTGCCATGGATAATCGGGCTTATCTGACTGAAGAAGAATTTGTGGAAGCCTTGGAATTTATTGGATATTCGGAAGAAGAGCTTCTCAGTCATTATGACGCAGTCTTCCATCTGGTTACAGCAGCAAAAGGTGCGGAGGAGTTCTATACAACAGAGAATAACGTGGCTCGCACGGAAACAGTGGAAGAAGCGGCTGCCCTGGATGACCGGATTCTTTTGGCCTGGCAGAAACATCCCTACGTAAGAATCATCGATAATGCAAAAGATTTCGATGGTAAGATACAAAAACTGATGGAAGAAATCACTTATTTTTTGGAAAGAGAAATGAATTAAGTGATAATTTATGAGTACTCGAAAGAAAGTCCAATGATTGATAGAAATTTTAACAATCATGGAAGGACAAACTTTCGGGTACTTTTTCTATTTTTCTTTAAAAAACGGGAAAAATTTGATATATA
>JAUNNI010000028.1 GCA_030531555.1 Eubacteriales bacterium
TCAAAAGATCAATGATAATTATGAAAAGATGATATTGTCAATGGATGATGGAGCAATGAGCTATGAAGGAATAAAGCAGATAAATCTTATTGATTGGCTGCTATAATAAGTTTCCATGTAAATGATGTCGAGTTTGTCGAGTCGATGCGGAGGAACCCCTTGATTTTTCTCTTGTTTCTTAACCTTAAAAAGTGTTACTTGATTTCATAACAAAATTTGTGTATAATTTTCCTATATTAAGGAGGTGTATTTATGCCAGTTATTAAATCAAGCGCTGAACTCAGAAATGATTATAATGGGATTTCTCAATTCTGTCATAACTATGCTGAGCCAGTTTTTATAACGAAAAATGGTAAAGGCGATCTTGCAGTCATGAGTATTGAGGCTTACGAACAGCTTACAGCTAGATGTGAACTTTACGATCTGCTTAAGGACGGTATGCAGGATGTTCGCGATGGTAACACCAGACCTCTTTCTGCAGCAATGTCTGATATTAGGAGTCGTAGAAAACGATGAATTATCAGTTGCATATCACCAAAACAGCAGAGCGTGATTTGGAAAATGCTGCTGATTATATCGAATTCACGTTGAAGAATCCAACTGCCGTAGATCATCTATTAGGTCTCGCTGAAGAGCAGTTTAATTCACTTGTATCGTTTTTTGGGGAGCATCCGGTAGTTGATGATCCAGTTCTTTCTGCCTGGGGGATTCGGTTTGTGACCATCAACAATTATTTAGGTTTTTACACTGTTGTGGGTGACACGATTTATATTCTTCGTTTCCTATACGGAAAACGAGATTGGGTTTCTATCCTTAAGCAAGGCATAGATCTTCAGTAATAATTATTATCGGAAATAAATATATATAAACACACAACCCCCTGACTCCTCTCGGAGCCAGGGGGGTTTTCTTATCAGATGACATCATTGTGATTCATCAAAATTTTTTAATTATTCTGCTTTCCATAAACCGTGAAGGTTGCAGTATGCGTAGATAGATACGAGAGTATCATCTTCTGTAAGAAGGAAAGTAGCCTGTGGTTCTTCACCTGGTTTTAAGTATTTTCTCTGAACACCTTTTTCTGTTTCGATTTCAAGCCATTCGATGTAATGAACTTCTTCCATAGGGTGTTTTAAGGTGCCAACTTTAACTGTGATTGCATTTTCATTGATGTCGAAAATAGGAACGTGTTTTTCAGATGCTCCATCAGATGTACCAGGGATTAATTCGGTCATCTGTTCGCCACAGCAAGATACAGGCGCACCAGAATCGTTAATTTTTTCGATGATATTTCCGCAATGTTTGCAAATATAGAATTTCATGAAAATCACTCCTTTTCTTAAATAAATTATTGCTTACGTATATAATATACAGGAAAAAATGAGCACTTGTTAAGGCTAATTGTTCAAATTGTCAGAATTTAACAAATGTTTCCACAGATGCTTACAAAGTTTTATAGAAATGATAGAAAGTCATGCCGCATACGATGGCGGATATGGCATCGCTGACGGGTTCTGCGATGTAGATACCCATGACGGAGTGGGTGATGGCCGGAAGGATCAGTGCCAGTGGGACTAAGAGGATGACTTTACGGAAGAGGGCGAAGAAGAATGCTTTTTTCGCCTGGGATAAAGCCATGAAGGACTGTTGGCAGCCGGATTGGATACCGAAGATGGTCATACCCAGCAGAAAGACGCGGGATGAGGTCTTGCAGATGGCAATCAGCTCAGGATCTGTGGTGAACAGACTAGCAATCTGGGCGGAGAAGACCATGGCCAAAAGGGATAGTGCCGCAGAGGTAACCAGGGTGATGCTGATTAGTCGGCGACAGGTGGCCTTCACTCGATCAATATTTTTGGCACCGTAATTGTAACTGATGATTGGCTGCACGCCCTGGGCGAAGCCCTGGATTGGCGTGAAGATGATCTGGACTACGCTTTGTAGGATGGTGATGGATCCCACATAGAGGTCATTTCCATAGAGAAGCATGCCGCGGTTGAACACAACGGTGATTAAGCTCTCGGTAATCGACATAAAAAATGGTGAGATTCCCAGGGAGGAAATGCTTTTGATAATGGAAGGATCTGGTTTCATGTAAGCTAGTTTGATGCGAAGGCTGGCCTTTTTGGAAGTTAAGAAACGGAAGGTCCAGCATGCGCTCAGTGCCTGAGAGATGACCGTTGCGATGGCGCCGCCTCGAATTCCCATATGGAATAGGAAGATAAAGATCGGATCGAGGATGATATTGGTAATGGCACCAATGAGAACGGAAATCATAGCGATTTTTGGTTGCCCTTGGGCGGAGATGTAGGTGTTTAGTCCCAGTGTCATTTCCACGAAAATAGTACCTAAAAGGTAGATGGAGAGGTACTGGTTAGCGTAAGGAAATGTGTTGTCACTGGCACCGAACAGGTATAAAAATGGTCGTTTGATGATGAAAAATGTGATCATCATCAGGGCAGCGAAGAAGATAAGCATGGTCAAACCATTTGCAAGGATCTTCTCTGCGCGTTCACGGTCGCCTTTTCCCAAGGAAATGGATGCCAGCGGGGCGCCTCCGGCGCCGACAAACTGGGCGAAGGCCGCAACCAGAGTGATGATCGGGACGCAAAGACCGATTCCAGTTAGGGCATTGGCACCGCTTCCTGGAATGTGGCCGATGTACATACGATCGACGATATTATAGAGTAAATTTATAAGCTGGGCGATGAAGGTGGGGATTCCCATGGTCAGCATGAGTTTTCCCAGATCTTCAGTGGCCAGGCGGGTTTCTTTTTCGGTAGATGTCATATCTTTTCTCCTTCATTTGAAATCCTTTTCATGATATAGTTTTCCCCTTTTTCTGTCAAGAAGTGCTATAATGATTGAATCATGATAGAGTTCAAATCAGTTGAGGATAATTTGATACTAGGGCCAAAAGGTCATGCAGATTCGTTTGGCATCTTTTGACCTTAGTATCATAGATAATAGGAGAAAAGATATGATACCAGTAATTGATATGCATTGTGACACAATCAGCGAAATCCATAATACCCGCCTCTTGCAAGGGGAAGCGCAGCTGCGAGAAAATGAGTATTCCATCGACCTTCTTAAGATGAAGGAAGGGGGCTATTTGTGTCAGAATTTTGCTTTATTTACTTATTTAGGACCATGGCTTAACGATTTTTTTACGGATCTTTCCCGCATGGACGAGAAGGAGCAGACTCTTTTTAAGTTAATGCGAGAGAAATACCCAACTCCATTTGACTATGCCATGGCGCTTTCCGATACATTTGACAGGGAAATGGAGAAAAACCGCGATATCATCCGCCTGGTTCTTACGGCCAAGGATATTCTTGAGAATCAGAAGAATGGATATCTTTCTGCCCTTAAGACCATCGAAGAGGGCGCTATTTATGGCGGTAGTGTGGATAATCTGAAGAAATTTTATGAAAAGGGTGCCCGTATGACCACTATCGTTTGGAATTACCCAAATGAACTTGGTTTTCCGAACCATATCGACCGAAAGAGCGGAACCGCCTCGCCCGATACAGTGAACGGGCTGACGGCTACCGGAAAGGAGTTTGTAGAGATATGTTTCGATATGGGAATGATCGTAGATCTCAGTCATCTCAATGATGCGGGGATTCACGATGTGTTTGCGCTCAGTGGAAAGAAGCACCCAATCGTTGCCAGTCATTCCAATGCTCGCGCCGTCACCGGTCATCCAAGAAACCTGACGGAAGAGATGCTTCGGTCTCTTGGAGACTGCGGCGGCGTGGCTGGGGTGAACTTCTGCGATGCCTTTATGAACGATCGCCATGATAACCTTACAACCATAGATGATATGGTCAGACATATCAGACACATAGAGAACGTGGCCGGTATCGAGGCCGTTGGTCTGGGTTCTGACTTTGATGGAATTGGAAACGCCGTCGAATTTGGGAATTGCAGCAAAATCGGTCGATTGGCTGAGGCGCTGGAGAGGGCGGGATACTCCATTTCTGCCATCGAAAAGATTTTCTATAAAAATGTTTTGAGAGTGTATGGGGATATTCTCGGCTAATTTCCCTTCCGATCTCTAAGGTGTCTTTATCATAGCAAATGATTTGCAAGATGACAGTATCCCAAATATTACCAAAAAAAGGAAATAAAGCGCAATATTTTTCGCATTATCTTTGTATGAGGAGGTGATCTTCTATGGAAATCGCGGAAGCTTTGAGACGATCTAGAAATGAAGCGGGAAAATCACAGGAATTTATGGCATTTGAGCTGGGTGTTTCCCGAAGAACCATTCAGCATTGGGAAAGTGGTGTCTCCGAACCGACCATCGGGATGGCCATGGACTGGTTTCGGTTGTTGGAGAAAAATCCTTTGCCTTTCCTTTTGCAACATGTTTTTCCGGACATGGATCGTATTTCCGGAAAAGATGATGACGAGAAATTGAAGAAAGTTTTGTTGGGATTGATTGCAGAACTGCCGCCGGAGGGTGTGCGTCAGCTACTGTACCTATTTTATGGGGATCATGGCAGCTCACCACGTGCCATCATGCAGATGGTGACGGCACATTTGCAAACACCGATGAAGGACCGTGTTACCCAAGCTCATATTATTGCCTTAAATTATGAAATGGCCAAGCAAAAGGGAAGCATCGCCAGACCGGACCATATTCAGCCGGATTTGGAATTCTTAAAGGCGGCTATCGAGGCCGGAAAAGAAGCGACGGTTCGTGATGCATCGGAATACAGTATGCCGGGGAGAAAAACCTGATGCCAAGATGAATATGGTATAGGCATATCTGGTGTTGGGATGAATATAGTATAGACATGCTTTATATGGAAATGCATATCGTATGCTTGGGCAAATGATAAGAAGAAAATGAAATAGATGTAATTAGGAAAGGGGAAAAGGGATGAGAAAGAGACAGCCAGAAATCCACGGGTGTCAAATAAGACGAATTATAGTACTTTTGTTGATTTGTATCATGGGATTTGTCATGGTTTTTCACACACCTGTCAAGGTTCAGGCGAAAAAAAGTAATGGCAATGGCTTGAATGCGGAAATTCAAAAAGAAACCAAGGAAATCGCGTCTTTTGTGAAAAAACATTGGAATCATCTTGATAAAAAAGGCGGCGATCTGGCAAAATATGAGACTTGTCGAATCGTAGTAAAGAGTCAGAATCTACAGGATGATTTCGGGGCATCCGATTGCCTTCATGCCGAAGGGTATGGCGAATATATCTTGCAATACTCTTCCGCGAGAGAAACAAAAGTAGCTTATAAGAAATTGCGAAAAATATATAAAAAAGATTGCTATGTGGATCAGATTTTGGACGCCAACGTCTTGATGGATCTTGGGGAAACTCAAGAAGATATCACACTTCAAGAGGATGCCATGACTCAAGCGGATATCACACTCCAAGAAGATGCCATGGCTCAAGATGGTATCGGGGTGGAAGAAGATATTACAGAAGCTCCGAGGCCTACTTCTTCCCAGATTACCTGGGGTTATGAAACCATGGGATTTGCCAATGTAGCGGCAGATTGGCAAGAGGATGAGAGTGCTACAGTGGCGATCATTGATACAGGATGCGATATGGGAAATTGGTACTTTGATGCCAGCAGATTCGATGCACGAAGTTTCGATTTTGTGGAAGAAGATTCCATTCCTCAAGATGAGAGTAGCAATGGTCATGGAACCCATGTGGCAGGAATCGTTTCCACTTGCACCCCAAAACAAGTGTCTTTGATGATATTACGTGTGTTTGATGCATCTGGTGGCAGTTCCGTCAGTTTAATTGATACAGCACTTCAATATGCCATTAATAATCACGCCACTGTCATCAATATGAGTCTAGGTTATGAAAAAAGTACATTGGACGAAGAAGACGTGGATTTCTGGGATGAAGATATTGATCAGGCATATGCGGCCAATATCCCAGTATGTTGTGCTTCAGGAAATGGCGCCCGAAAAGGCAAAGGCGTAGCCTATTATTATCCGGCTTGTAGTGATAAAACCATTTCCGTCGGATCCATCGACAGCGATCAAAACATTGCTGCAACCAGCAGTCAGGGTGAAGCCTTAGATTTTTCTGCTCCTGGTGTTGGTATTGTCAGTGCTTTAAAGGGTGGAACATGGGATGAAGAGGCAGGGACTTGGCAGACCAAAATAGACAGTGGAACCTCCATGGCTTGCCCACACGTTACATCAGCATTTGCTTATTTGAAGAAAAATTACCCAAATGAAACCATTTCCCAGCTTTATGATAGAGCCAAAGCACTTTGTGTGGATTTGGGAGAAACTGGTCATGATGCCACTTTTGGCAATGGCTATATTCATTTTAACTGCACACATCAATACCAGATACAGGTAGTTGCCCCAACTCATACGACAGAAGGCTACACTTCTTACAGCTGTAGCTTATGTGGAAACAGTCGAATCAAATATGTTACACCGAAGACGGCTCATCATTTTATTGCTTACACCATTGATCCTATACAGAAGAATGGCGTTTGGCAGGACGGTCTTCGTTATGAAGAGTGCGAAGAATGCCATGTAAGACGAAATGAAGAGGTGATACCGGCACCTGTGGATAATGTAATCAATGCAGCAAATGTTGTGAAAACATACTCCAAAGTTGTACAGGTATTTAACCTGAATGCGACATGCAGCGGCGGTGCTAAACTCACCTATCAATCAAACAACAGAAACATTGTAGTAAATAGTGCGGGGCAGGTTACCGTGAAAGCAAAATATATAGGGGAAGCGGTTATCACAATCATATCCTCAGCAACTGCAGAATATAAAGCTGCGATGAAACAGGTTACTGTAACAGTGACGCCTAAGAAAACAACCGTTTCCAAGGTGACTTCACCAAAGAAAAGGACGATGAAAGTTACCTGGAAGAAGAATACCACAGCAAGTGGATATCAGGTGTATTGTTCTAAAACTAAAAAATTTACAAGCAATACAAAAGCATTGGCGTTAAAAGGCCAGAAAAAAGTTACTGTAAATATTACGAAGCTAAAGAGTAAGAAAAAATATTATGTAAAAATTCGAGCTTATAAAACAGTAAGTGGCAAAAAGATTTACGGTCCTTGGAGTGCAGTGAAAACTTGTAAGGTGAAATAGAAAAATGGAGACCATTGATTTTGATGGTCTCCATTTTTTTCACTTCCCCTCTACTCCAGCACAAAATCTCCCAGTATCAACAGGGATAAATCTGCTTCTGGCTCCGCCACTAAGCGGCGAGACTGATTTAAGATGGCCTCTTCCACTTTGTTGCGGACCAGTCGGCCATTTCCTGCGGTGTCTGGATTGGTAGCCTGCACTTTTGTGTAATAGGCTAATAATGCGGATTCTGCTTCAGAATCTAAAATATACCCCTTGGATTTTACGGTAATCTTAGTGATTTCGACCAGTTCTTCACCTGTGTAGTCTGGGAAGTCAATGATGTTCGGGAAGCGGCTTTTGAGGCCGGAGTTGGCTTCTAAGAATTCTTCCATTTCGTGGGAATATCCAGCGAGGATTACAATCAGGTTATCGCGGTTATCTTCGATTCCTTTTACCAGAGTGTCGATGGCCTCCATGCCGAAGGAGTCGTCTTTTCCTCGGTAGAGAGAGTAGGCTTCATCGATGAATAAGACACCACCAAGGGCACTTTTGATGACTTGATTTACCAATGGCGCGGTGTGTCCTACATAGCGACCAACCAGGTCGGCACGGGATACTTCCACCAGCTGTCCGCCGGTCAGTACGCCGATGGCCTTTAGGTAGCGGCTGACGATTCGGGCGATGGTGGTTTTACCGGTACCAGGATTTCCGGTGAAAATCATGTGTTTTGATACGTCGGAAGCCTTGAGACCAGCTTCCAAACGACGTTTTTGTGTATTGTAGTATTCTTCCAGAGAAAGAATGTATTTTTTGATTTCGGAGAGTCCGACAATTTTGTCCAGCTCTTCTTTGACTTTTGCAACATCACCGGTATATGCTTCTGGCAAATGATTCATCAAATCAACTTTTTCTTCCCCAATCTGGGCAAGGATACGATTATCTTCTAGCAAAAGTTTTACGGTAATATCTTTAGCGTAGCTTCCCTCTAATTTGAGGGTTGCCAGACTTTTTAAAAGTTTCTCGAAGAAGGAGATCAGGCCCTGGGTTCCAGCATTTTTGCCAGTGGCGGCAACGGCAACATTGAACAAGGATTCTTCGTCACTTTCTAAAAGGAAGGAAAATTGCTTTTTGGATTTTTCTGCCAGTGCATCCCATTGCACTTTTGCAATCTTGCGGTAACTTTCTTCCTCTAGTTTTTCGCTGGTGCAGATGTCACCTAAGGCGTTAATCAGTGGTGCACCGAATACATTTGCCAGGCTGTCGACATTTTTGCTTCCAAGGAATGCCAGGTATTTGCCTTTTGCGGTAAATGTGCTGACGGTTTCTTTGGTAAATGCATTGTTTGCATTGATCAACTGCCCTTTTTGTAGTGTGTAGCGGTCCTGCAAATAGCATTCACCTTTTGTCACCAGATCACTGATGTAGGTCAGGTAGGAAATGTGGCAATCTTCGTAGTTTTCAAAAACGATGATGCAAGCTTCCGACTGAAGAGCAGCGTAAAGGTCTTGCAGGAAGACATTATCCTTTCCAGCAGCATTGTGGCGGGAAAGATCCATAAAATATACCTGGTCGCTTTTTAAAATGTTGCGTTTTTTAAGCTCAACGGCAAGTTTGGTCAGGGCGTAATGTTTTCCGGTATCTTCCGGACCATTGATGTAGAAACAGTTTTTTGCGTGATTTTCCTTCTCTGGAAGGATAAAAGGACGTTTAAAAGCGATAACAAGTCTTTTGATAAAATTGGTCTGTCCGAAAACCTGCTCAGATACGGCATCTTCCAGACCAACAAATGCTTCCAGGTCCACTGGTATTTCTGCTTCCACTGGAGCAGGAGATTCAATTCCAAAGTCTGCTTCCAGATGTTTGTTGAGATCTTCCAAATCTTTTGATACCGAGCTATAGATTTCTTCTGCTGTCTGTGCTTCTGCTGTATTACTGCTTTTTTTGCCATTTCCATAGAATTTTTCTGCTTCTTTATAAGCAGTGCTTTCTCGGATATCGGGGTTTTTCTTCATGTAGTCCATTGGGTCGATGCCACCAGAGGAGGCGTGCATGGAAGGGATGGAGTTTTCCCTGGAGGCATGCATAGAAGGTACAGGTTTGCGATCTGTGGATTTTCCGCTGCTTTCTTGCAGGATGTCCATAAAGTTTTTTCCAGTCTTTTTTGCTTTTTTGGCAGCCTTTTCGATTTCCTCCGCTGAGTAAGGAGAACGTTTTTTGGCCAGATCGTCGATACGGTCAAATATATTGCTCATGATTCTTTCATCCTTTTCTATATGATCAATGAGTTTGTTCTTGTTTTCTGCTTTCATTTTACCACAAGACGCTTTTCATTTTCTACTAAGGATGGAAATATGTGAGAGGAAAATATATTCATTGGATTTTTATGAATTTTGGGATATAATTGAGAAATAAGATGGCTCACTATGGCGTGTGGGTTATCGTAGAAAATGAATCAAGAATTGACTGAAAATCATTGGATAATTCAATGAGTGAGGTATCATTTGTTATGAAAAAATTAAGACAAGCGATGGTGATTTTTGCATTCCTTGTGATGATCACTTGGGTTAGACCTGTTTTTGCAGGGACCATGTATACAACAGACGCAGTTCGCATCCGTAAATCCCCTAGTACTTCTGCCACGATCGTGACAACTTTGGCAAGATATACTAAGGTAACCACTTCTGGCTCAGAGGGCGATTGGATTCGCGTTTCTTATGGTGGAGATAAGGGGTATATTTATGGCTCTTATCTGGTTTTCACCGAAAAGGATGCCAAGGCGGCTTATAAAAAAGCTCATAGTAAAACCAGCAAAAAGTCTACGAAGAAGTCTTCAAAAACGACTAGTAAAAAGAAAACGACCAAGAAGATTATTCGTAAAATCAATGCCACTGATGTGAATTTCCGTAAAAAGCCTAAAGGAACGGTAATTACAACTTTAAGAAAAAATCAGAAGGTTACTTTGCTTGCCATGAAGAATGGCTGGTCCAAGATTAAGCTGACTTCTGGAAAAGTAGGTTTTGTGGCATCGAAATATCTGAGTAAGAGGACGGAAGCTGACATCCGCCATGAGCAGATTGTGGCTTGGAAGAAAAAGGCAGTAAAATACTGCAAACGTCATCTTAATGACATCTATAGTCAGGAAAAACGTGATGAAAAAGGTTATTGTGATTGCTCCAGTCTCATGCGTGATGCTTTCCAGACTGTCACAGGTCAGTACATCGGAGTCAACACGGACAGTCAGACCAATAAGATGAAAAAATACCTTTATAAATTGAAAAAGGGAATCAATTCCGCTCGATATGGAGATATTCTCTACCACCTTTCTGGTGAGAATGAAAATCATTGTGGTATCTATATCGGGGATGGTGCAGTCATCAACGCTTCCCAAACAAAAGGTCACGTTAAGGTATCTTATTTTGATTCGGATAGTACTTATTGGGAGTATGGTTGTCGCGCAGCGGCTTACTGCTATGATTTGAAGAAGTCAGAAGAACAATAGTGTGAGATAAAAGAGAAGGAAAAGCCCCAAATAGGGTAAAAGAATAGAAAAAAGAGGTAGAATAATGAAGATTTATTATAAGAAAGAACAGTTTCCAGAAGTTGATAAATATTGTCGTGTGAATCCAGGCTTTTGCCTGAACGAGCCAATCCAGTATATTCCGGGAGAGGATAATCTCGTAGTGGTTGAGCAGACTGCGGAAGATCAGGATGATTTCTCTTCATTTTATGAGGAAATGAACAAATTTATTGCTTATATCATTTCTGAGATTTATGATTCCGTCAGCCCAAACTATATAGCTCTTTTAGAGGAAATGGGCAATGAAGAGATTCCAAATTTACTTTTTATTCGCACCTTTAAAGTAGTTGGTGTGGATTGGGTGCAAAATGAAAGATAGAGTGCCATATTTTACACATATTGGAAAAATAGTTGCAGATATTTCCCAGTGATATTGAAAAAAACAGTGGTATAATGATAGTTAGAGAATGTATTTTAGAGCCATTTTTAAGGCTCTTCGTTGAGACCAGAGGGGGAATAAACATGAGTAAGAAGATTTTAGTAATCACAGGTAGCCCAAGAGCAAAGGGTAATTCTAATACAATCGTTAGCGCATTTGCAGGTGGCGCAATCGCTGCAGGCAACGAAGTTGAGATTTTTGATGCAGCTTCCGCAAAGATGGACGGATGCCACGCAGATAGTAGCTGTGCAAAACGTGGATATTGTGGTCTGAAAGATGATGGCGCTCGCATGAGCGAATTAATGAGATGGGCAGATGTTGTTGTACTTGCATCTCCAGTATATTTCAAAGGATTCACAGCACAGATCAAGTTAGCTATTGATCATTTCTTCCAGTTTATTTTCCCAGCAGGAAAAGAACTCATGACTGTAAAGGAAATCGGCTTAATCGCTACAGCAAAATCCGAAGATCCAAGTATGTTTGACTGCATGCTCGGTGAATATGAATACATCCGTGCAGCACTTGGCCTTGAAAGCAAGTTCACATTATTATGTGGTGGTCTTGCAGGTCCTGACGATGTGAAAGATCATGCAGAATACATCGCTGCAGCTGTAAAATACGGTATGGAAATCTAATTTTTGTCGGATAATTACAGATTATTGATAACAAATTTAACATAAGAATATTAGGAAAGCTATCGCAAGTATGCGGTAGCTTTTCTTTTTGAGAATTGATTGAAAAGGTCTTTTTTACGCTTTCTTTTTAAACGATATTTTCCCATAAAAACACCAATATTTGCTAAAAGTCAATCTGGGCTTGGTGCTATGATATATCCAACAAAATGTCGATTTTACTTGGAGGGGGAAATATTATGCCACGTATGACAATTAAAACAAATGTATTTTTAAATAAAGAACGTAAATACCGTATGATGGTGGAACTGAAAGATGCCATCGAACTGATTCCAAATGAAAATGGTGACTGGCTGATGGCAGATTTCCAGGACGAAAGCTTCATGCTTTTCGGTGAAAATGCTTCTGCCCCATGTGCATCTGTGGAGATTAACGTGTTGGATAAAGTTTATGATATGACAGAAGTTACGATTTTAGAGGATGTTCTTGCCAAAGTGACAGAGATTGTTGGTAAATATACTGATGTGGAAGCAGGCCGTATTTTTGCTTATTATCGCAACAGTACCCTTTGGGCTGCCGCCGGGGAGAACATTGAAAGAGGATTGTTGAAATTATAGGGAAATATTTTATCTAGATTTCATTGAGTATAATTATGTTTTCATATATAATAGGGGAGAACATTTTTATATGAAATGGAGGCTTTATAATGAAAAAGAAATTTCTTTCCATATTATTTGCAGTGGCAATGACTGCATCCATGCTTTCAGGCTGTGGCAATTCAAACACAACATCAAAGGTGGAAGCAACCACAGAGGCGCTTTCTCCAACTGCCAAAGCATTTGCTGGGAAAAAGGTTGGTGTATGCATCTATCAGTTTGATGACAATTTCATGACCTTATTCCGTACAGAATTAATGCATTATCTGGTGGATGACATCGGTTTCCGTGAAGAAAATGTAATTATTGTGGATGGGGCCAATGACCAGAAGGTACAGATGAACCAGATTGAGAACTTTATCTTGGATGGTGTGGATGTTTTGATTGTGAATCCGGTGAATTCATCGGATGCTCCAGAAATCACAGATAAAGTCAATGCAGCGGGTATCCCACTGGTTTACATCAACCGTGAACCTTCCAAAGCAGAGGAAGACCGCTGGGCAACCGATAATATGAAAGTAAGTTATGTAGGATGTGATGGACGTCAGTCCGGATCTCTTCAGGGTGAAATGATTGCGGATCTTGGTCTTGATGCCGTAGATTTTAACAAAAATGGCAAAGTGGACTATATCATGATTGAAGGCGATCCAGAGAATATCGATTCTAAAAACCGTACCCAGTATTCCATCAAAGCAATTGAAACTGCTGGTATCAAAGTGAATCAGCTTTATGATAAGGTTGGTAACTGGGATCAGGCAGAAGCTAAAACTCTCGTGGAAAAAGCTTTGAAAAAACATGGCAAAAACGTGGAAGTTGTTTTCTGTAACAATGACTCCATGGCGCTTGGTGCTTTGGAAGCCATCACAGAGCAGAAACGTGTGGTTGGAGAAGACATTTTCTTAGTTGGCGTGGACGGACTCCCTGAAGCATTGCAGGGCGTTCTTGAAGGAACCATAACTGGAACTGTGTTCAATGATCATATCACTCAGGCTCACACTGCAGCAGATGTGGCAGCGCAGTATCTTCAGGGTGCAGAGGTTGAGCGTTATATCGGCTGCGATTACGTAAAAGTAACAAAAGAAAATGCACAATCTGTTTTAGATAGTGTTCAATAATGTTTTTAAGTCGGTCTTTGAAAAAGGCCGACTTTTTTCGCTCATAAAATAGAATTCCTCCATGCAAATAGGTGGCGGGCTTTTTCATCTTGTGGTAACATAGGAACAGAGTAAGCCATGAAGGCCATTTTGACGCTTTTTATGGGGAGGAATTAAGAACGTCTCTACGTTCTTGCAATTCGACGGAGTTATAACAGATTGAAATATATAGATATGAAGAGAGGACAAGCAAGATGGTTTGTAAAGTATTAGAAGAAAGAGCAAATGGCGTTTGCATGATGGAAATGGCAAATGATGATATCACCGTGATCGTATCCAACCTGGGATGCCATATAAATTCTATTTTTACAAAAGATAGAAATGGCGAGATGGGTGATGTTCTCATTGGCTATGAGAATGTGGAAGATTGCCATAAGCCGGAAGACGGTTCTTGTATGGGTGCCGTTGTAGGACGTGTGGCCAATCGTATCGAACATGGTCGATTTACTTTAAATGGTGTGGAATACCAGCTTAACAACAATATTGGAACAAACCATTTGCATGGAGGAAATGTTGGATTTGACCGCAAGATTTTTGATTATAAATGGATTGACAATGGAATCCAGTTCCATTATTTTTCCCCAGATGGTGAGGAAAACTATCCTGGAAACCTGGACCTTACGGTAACTTATGTGTTGGAAGGTCCGGCAATTCGTCTTATTTTTGAGGCAGTTACAGATAAAGATACCATTATCAATATCACAAATCATGCTTACTTCAATCTGTCTGCAGGGCAGGAGAAGATTTACGATCACCTTCTTCGCATTGACGCAGACCAGTTCGCAATCATGAATGACGAAAGCATCGTAAAAGGAGAAATGGGTGACGTGGAAGGCACTCCATTTGATTTCAGAAGTCCAAAAGCCATCGGGCAAGACATCAATGCGGACCATGATCAGCTGAAAAAAGGTCATGGCTATGACCACGCCTTTATTTTAAGCAGTGATGAGGATCAGGTGGATCTCTACCATGAACCATCCGGCCGCGGTCTAATCATCAGTACAAGTATGCCAACCCTTCAGGTTTACACCAGCAACTTCTTGGGTGGTGGCGTCAACGGAAAACATGGCGCTCCTTATGAAGATCGCGATGCAGTGGCATTGGAAACACAGTATCTGCCAAACTCCATTAACGTGGAAGAAG
This sequence comes from Eubacteriales bacterium, assembly GCA_030531555.1. GTDB lineage: Bacteria > Bacillota > Clostridia > Lachnospirales > Lachnospiraceae > Anaerobutyricum. The sequence goes on from JAUNNI010000028.1 coordinate 14,635, forward strand.
AACCAAAAGTGATTCTTCGAAAAGGCGATACATTTAAAGAGACAACCGTATTCAAGTTCTATAGCAAATAGGACGAAATTTGATATATTTTGCAAAAGAATCTGCCAATGGCAGGTTTTTTGCTTAGTATCATGATACCAAGGTCAAAAAGAATAAGACTTTTGGATTATCATATGATTTTGTGGAGGTATATAAAATGCAGATTATTCTGGCTTCCGGATCCCCTCGGAGAAAGGAATTATTAGAGCAGGCAGGCTACATATTTACTGTGGAAGTCAGTGACGCCGATGAAAATGTTGCAGCATGCAAGCCTGCGGATATGGTGGAGGAATTGTCCCTTCGCAAGGCAACAGCGGTGGCAAAATTACACGGAGATGGCAAAGATTTCTGTCGCATCATCGGTTCGGATACCATCGTGGTAAAGGATGAGAAAGTTCTGGGAAAACCAGAGGATGAAGAAGATGCCAAACGAATGCTTCGTGAGCTTTCTGGCAGAGAGCATGAGGTTTACACTGGTGTGACGGTTCTTACTGTAGAAGCAGGAAAAGTGGTGAAAACTCAGCAGTTCCATGAATGCACCAAAGTGGTCATGCGAGAGATTTCGGAAGAAGAAATTGAGAAATACGTGGCAAGCGGCGAACCGATGGACAAAGCAGGAGCTTATGGAATCCAGGGAAGGGCAGGAATCTTTATCTCTGGAATCTATGGGGACTATTATAATGTGGTGGGATTACCGATTTGTCATTTAACCACGGTTCTTTCTTGATGGATGACTGAATTTGATATGATTCAGAAGAATCCATGAGGATATATTTTGATAAATATTCTTATGGAGGAAAAGTTGAAAATAGAGGTTGAAAATGAATCAAAATAGATACCAGAAAATATGCCAATTTGCAGTTTGGCTTTTGCTTATGGCTATAATCGTCAGTGGCTGTGGACAAAAGACCCAGAGTTTACGTGGCCAAAACGGTCAAAAGCAAGGTGATCAAGCGGGTGTAAGTTCAGAGGATTCCAATGAAAAGACCACTCTTCAAGTGGTTACCTCATTTTATCCTATGTATATCATGGTATGGAATCTGGTGGATGGTGTAGAAGGAGTGGAATTATCCAATATGGCTAAGCCGTCCACAGGATGTCTTCATGATTATCAATTACGACCAAAAGATGTGGTTTGCCTTGACGGCGCGGATTTGTTCTTTATCAATGGCGCTGGCATGGAAAACTTTCTTGATGACATCTTAGAAGCCTATGATGATCTGAAGGTTTGCCAGGCGGTGGATGCCCTTGATGAAGAAGATTTTATTGTGGAATCTGAGGAGCATGAGCATGATCACGAGGATATGGATCACGAGGAATCAGGCCATGATGCTCACGAGGATATGGATCACGAAGATGTAGACCATGATCACGACCATGGAGATCATAATCCTCACACCTGGTTGGATCCCGCCTTATACCGCAAAGAATTGGCCTATTTTAAAGACATTTTGCAGGAGACTGACCCGGCTCATGCCGAAGAATACCAGAAAAATTATCAGGAATATGATGCCAAAATTCAGGCTTTGCAGGAAGAATTTCATTGGCATGAAAGTGGAAAATCAGCTCTGATTCTTCATGAAAGCTTTCCATATCTGCTTAGAACCAGCGGAATTACCATTGCGGGAGCGGCGGAAGTGGAGAAGGACAGTGGATTTTCTGCCCACGAGATTGTGCATCTGGTGGAGGATGCCAGAGAGTGTGGCGCCCAGTACATTTTGTCGGATTCCCAGTATTCCGGGCGCATCTCTGACCTATTGTCGGAAGAGACAGGGATGGAGGTCTGGAAATTGGATTCCTGCGTCAGTGGCGCATATGAAAAAGATGCTTATATAAAAAATATGAGAAGAAACTATCAAATTATGTCAGGAGGTGAAGCAGATGAAGATACGTCCAAATAAATGTGGTAATCATTGTACCAGGGTCAACCATGTCAATGTTACTTTGGAAGGAGACAGCATCTTAAAGGATGTGAATTTTAGTCTGCTTTGCGGAGAAATGATTACATTAATAGGAAAAAACGGTGCCGGAAAGTCCACTTTGGTTAAGGCTTTGCTTGGCGAAGTGCCTTATGAAGGGGAGATTCTTTTTGAGGATCGAAGAAATGGGCGAAGAGGCAATATGCGTATCGGTTATGTTCCTCAGCAGCTGAGTTTCGATAAAAATACACCGACAACCGTGTATGATTTCTTTGCTTCCTGCATCAGCAAGGTGCCGGTTTGGCTTTGGAAGAAAAAATCGGTTTATGAAAAAATAAAAAAAGAGCTGGAACGTTTCCAGGCCCAGGATTTGATTGACAAACGTATGGGAGATCTTTCCGGTGGGGAATTACAGAGAGTGCTTCTTTCTGTGGCAACCTGCCCAAAACCGAATCTTTTGATTTTGGATGAGCCGATTTCCGGAATTGACCGTGAGGGTACCATTTTGTTCTATGAGATCTTGGATCATTTGAAAAAAGAAGACGACCTTTCCATTCTTATGGTTAGTCATGATTTGGATTTTACTTATGAGTACTCGGATCGCGTCCTTTTAATCAACCAGACAGTTATCGAGGATGGTTCTCCACGAGAAGTTTATCAAAGTCCTGCTTTTGTGGAGTTTTTTGGTAAATTGCCATTTGTGGAAGAGAATTCCGGCGCAGAAGATTTATCAAAAATTGCAACCGAGAATCTGAAGAAAAACAATAAACATAAGAAGAATGTGACAGAAAAAGCAGCGCCTTATGACGCTTCTTATAAGAAAGGAGGGCAATAACATGCAGATGTTTTCCTATCATTTTATGGTGCATGCCTTTATGGCCATCCTTTTGATTACCCCGCTGTTTGGCCTTTTGGGGACTATGATTGTTAACAACAAAATGGCCTTTTTCTCCGATGCGCTGGGACATTCCGCCATCACGGGAATTGCCCTTGGCGTTGTGTTGGGAATCAGTAATACCATGGTGTCCATGGTGCTTTTTGGCATGATATTTGCTCTGCTATTAAACTGGATTAAATACCGTGGAAAAGCTGGCGCAGAGACGATCATCAGCGTTTTTGCTTCCTGTGGACTGGCCCTTGGTCTGGCAGTTTTGTCCATGGGTGGAGATTTTGCCAAATATAATTCTCTTTTGATTGGAGATATTTTAAGTATCACCCATAAAGAAATCAATGGATTGGCGGTAGCTTTTGTGCTTACTTTGCTTTTTTGGATCTTCTGCTTTAATCCATTGCATTTCATCAGCATTAATCCATCTTTGGCCAGCAGCAAAGGGATTCGAGTGAAGCTCTATGATAATATTTTTGTCATGCTTTTAGCGGTGATTGTCATGCTTTCCATCCGTTGGGTTGGACTTTTGATCATCAATGCCCTTCTGATTCTGCCGGCAGCGGCAGCCAGAAATGTGGCTCGAAACATGAGAAGTTATCACGCATTTTCCATTATCATTTCCGTATTTTGCGGCGTGTTGGGATTGATCATATCCTATTATACGGACATTGCCACCGGACCAATGATCGTTCTACTGGCATCCGGTATCTTTTTCCTGACTCTTTTTAAAAGATAGAAGCAAATCGATTCTTTATAGAAAGACAGGAATGGAAAATGACGCATTGAAAGATGATGATAAAAATTGACTTTTGGTAAAGAATGTATGAAAATAGAAATAACAATACATTTTCTAGGACATTTTATTAGAAAAGAAGGGGGAGAACCATGAAGACAACAGCCATGAGAATCCACGGAGTGAGAGACCTCCGCGTAACAAGCTTCGAGCTTCCAGAGATTCAGGAAGATGAATTATTAGTAAAAGTAATGACAGACAGTTTATGTTTGTCCACATATAAGGTTGCCCAGAAAGGCTCCGCACACCCAAAATTGCCAGAGAATTTGGATCAGACTCCAATCGTGATGGGACATGAATTCTGTGGTGTTATTGAAAAAGTTGGGGAGAAATGGAAAGACCGTTTCAAAGCAGGCGATAAATTTGTAGCGCAGCCAAACTTAGGCAGAGCTGATACATTTTCTTTGGGATATTCCTTCCCATATGTTGGTGGAGATTCCACATACAGCATCATCATGAACGAAGCCATCGAGGCAGGCTGCGTTCTTCCATATAAGGGTGACAGCTTCTTTGAAGCAGCCATGGCAGAACCATTATCCTGTGTTCTTGCAGGGTTCAAAGCCAACTTCCATCTGAGAGACCGCAACGATTATGACCATACCATGGGAGTAAAGATCGGTGGAAATATGGCCATCATCGGTGGAACCGGCCCAATGGGTTCCATGGCCATCGACTACGCAATCCACGGAGAAAAGAAGCCAAAGCTTCTAGTGGTTGCCGGTAGAACACAATCCAAGATTGACCGTTTAGCTTCCTTATATCCAGTGGAAGAAGCCAAAGAAAATGGCGTTGAACTGGTTTATGTTAACACATCCGATTATGATGATTTCAGCGGCCCAATGCGTGAACTTACTGGTGGAAAAGGATTTGATGATGTTTTCGTTATGGTTGCCGATGAAAAAGTGGTAAATCAGAGCGAAAAAATCCTTGGCTGGGACGGTTGTCTTAACTTCTTCGCAGGTCCAATCGACAGCGGATTTACTGCAGCCATCAACTTCTACAACATTCACTATAAAGCAACTCATTACGTTGGAACCAGTGGCTCCAACACACAGGATATGATTGATGCCGTAAAACTCATCGAAGAGAAAGTGGTAAATGTTGGAAAAGTAGCAACCCATATTCTTGGTCTTGATCACGTGCCAGAAACCATCCTTTCCCTTCCTTCCATCCCAGGTGGCAAGAAGATCTGCTACTCTCAGAAAGCATATCCATTATGTGCAGTGGAGGATATGATGAAGGATGACAGCACAGAATTCGCCAGAGGATTAAAAGAGATTCTTGAAAAGAGTAATGGAATCTGGAATGCAGAAGCAGAGAATTACTTCTTGGAGAAGGCTCCGGATATTGAAAAATAAATAAAATTAATATAACAATTTATTTCCAAAAAGTCGAATGTTAAAGTTCGGCTTTTTTGTTCAACCGGAAAGGTTCCTTGATTATTCAAAAGGTTTCATATATAATAAATGTATCGTAATTAAGACATAATAATAACATAATAATGATATATTATTCTAAAAAGGATAGGTGAATGAAATGCCAACAATTATACCAATTAGAGATTTGAGAAAAACAAGTGAGATATCCGAATTAGCACATAAGAAACAGGAACCTATTTTTATTACAAAAAATGGATATAGTGATCTTGTGGTAATGAGTGCAGAGTTATATGAACATTTTATGGAGATTCATAAGGTTGACCAATCTATCCATAATGCAGAACTGGAAGTCGAGGAGGGAGCAGAACCGATTTCTTTAAATACAGCGAAGGAGATATTAGACAAAAAGTATTATGGATAAATATGAAGTAATGTTATATCCGAAAGCATTTCGTGATATTGATGATATTTATGCTTATATTGCACTTGAAAAATTGTCACCGGAAATTGCAAAAAGCCAGACAGATCGAATATGGAAAGCACTTAGATCTTTGGAAATATTTCCGGAGTCTCATCAAGATAGACTGGTTGGGAGATATGCTGGAAAAGGCTATAAACAGCTAATCATCGACAATTATCTTGCTGTGTTTAAAATTGATGGGAATAATAAAAAAGTATATGTACTTACTGTTCAGTATCAAGGAAGAAATTTTTAATAATCATAAGTCCTATTGACAAAATACTTAATATATTTTATAGTGGTACTAAATCGTACCACTTAGGGTTTGATTCGTCAAACCCTTATTTTTGGTATAGGGGAGGTATGTAATGGAAGCAAAGATTATCGAGCTGCTGTTGCATTTTGGTCTCACCAGACAGGAAGCGAAGATTTATATCTTACTTTTAAGAGAAGGTCCTTTGTCGGGCTACGAAGCAGCCAAGCGAACCGGAATTTCCAGATCTAACGCCTATGGTGCACTGGCGGCTCTTGTGGAGAAAGGTGCTGCTTACATCTTGGAGGAACAGGCGGTTCAGTATCAGGCGGTTTCCATTGAAGAATTCTGTGATAATAATCTTCATTTTCTCACAGAGGTTGCCAAGGAATTAAAAGCATCCATGCCGGCGCAGAAGAAGAGAAATGAGAATTATGTGACCATCCGAGGGCAAAGAAATGTGGAGGATAAATGCCGAAACATGCTGCTTCAGGTGGAAAGCAGGGTGTATCTGTCGGTCACTTCAGAAATCCTTGACCGTTTTAAAAAGGAACTTAAAATATTGGTCGATGCCGGAAAGAAAGTTGTATTGATCACGAACACGACATATGATCTAGAAGGAGCGATTCTCTATCAGACTCCACGAGAAGATACGCAGATTCGTCTCATTACAGATTCCAGATATGCCTTAACCGGCGAGATGTCAGATGAATGGCAGACGACCTGCCTGTATTCGGAGAATCCGAACCTGGTGAAATTATTAAAAGAAGCATTAACCAATGAGATTAAATTAATCTCTTTGGGCGAGTAGGAAAAGAAAGATTCCCGATGAGAAGAAAGAATCTCTTTGGGCGAGTAGAAAAAGAAAGATCCCCAATGGGACCAACCAATCTCTTTGGGTGAATCGATTAGAAAGAAGGATATAGAGTATGAAAACACCATTTGTTACAAAAGAACAGTTAGAAAGTATCGTAGAACAGTTCCCTACACCATTCCATTTATATGATGAAAAAGGAATCCGTGAAACAGCACGCAATCTTTACAAAGCATTTTCTTGGAACAAAGGGTTCAAAGAATATTTTGCAGTAAAAGCAACTCCAAACCCACAGATTCTTAAAATCTTAAAAGAAGAAGGCTGCGGAACAGACTGTTCTTCCCTCACAGAGCTTATGATGAGTGAACGTTGCGGTTTCAGTGGCGATGAGATCATGTTCTCCTCCAATGAAACACCAGCTTGTGAATTTGTAAAAGCAAGAGAAATCGGCGCAATCATCAACTTAGACGATATCACTCACATTGATTTCTTAAAAGAAACTTGTGGTATCCCAGAAAAAATCAGCTGCCGTTTCAATCCAGGTGGATACTTCTCCCTTGGAACAGACATCATGGATCATCCAGGTGATGCCAAATACGGTATGACAAAAGCGCAGCTTTTTGAAGCATTCAAACGCTTAAAATCAGAAGGTGTAAAAGAATTCGGTATTCATTCCTTCTTAGCATCCAACACAGTGAGCAATGAATATTATCCAGCACTTGCTTCCATCCTCTTCAGCCTTGCAGTAGAATTGAAAGAAGCCCTTGATGTTCATATCACATTCATCAATCTTTCCGGTGGTATCGGTATCCCTTACACACCAGACAAAGAGCCAAATGATATCTTTGTAATTGGAGAAGGCGTTCACAAAGCATATGATGAAATCTTAGTTCCAGCTGGCATGGGCGATGTAAAACTCTGTACAGAGCTTGGTCGTTATATGCTTGCTCCAAATGGACACCTTGTTGTAAAAGCAATCCACGAAAAACATACATACAAAGAATACATCGGTGTTGACGCTTGTGCCGTAAATCTCATGCGTCCAGCTATGTACGGTGCTTACCATCACATCACTGTAATGGGCAAAGAAAATGAACCATGCGACCATAAATACGATGTAGTAGGTTCTCTTTGTGAAAACAATGATAAATTCGCAGTAGATCGTATGCTTCCAAAAATTGACAAGGGTGATCTCCTCGTTATTCACGATGCAGGTGCACATGGATTTGCCATGGGTTATAACTACAATGGTAAATTAAAGAGTGCCGAAATCCTTCTTCAGGAAGATGGAACTCCACGTATGATTCGTCGTGCAGAAACACCAGAAGATTACTTTGCAACATTAGAAGGATTCTGGGAATAAAAATTGAAAAAATATTAATTTTTTCGTACAAAAGTGTAATAGATAAGCAGTTACTAGGTTATATATTAGTAACTGCTTTTTCTTTTTTTGGTTGTAAGCGGTGTATATTTAATATAAAATTAAATTAGTATCTTATACTGTTTTGCCAAATAATGGGGAGAAACTAAAAAAATTAAGGAGGAAAAACATGAAAAAGCGACTACTAGCATGGTTGATGGTTGTCATCATGGGACTTGGTCAGGCGATTCCTGCCAATGTCTATGCACAGGAAGTTACTGCTCCGGCAGCAAGTGAGCAGTCGGTGTCAGCAGAGTCCGTGACGGAAGAGACCTCGGAAGAGAAAACCGAAGCAGTCTCTACAACAACCGAGTCAACCAAGGAAGATGTGACAGAAGAATCCAAGAAGGAAGAAACTGTCACAGAGAAAACCGAATCGAAAGATACGGAAAAGAAAGAAGTAGCACCTTCTGAAACTGAGAAAGAGGAAGAAGTCACAGAAGAGGCTACGATAAGTAACAAAGAAACAGAGCAGACAGAGAAAGAAGATGCCTCAAAAGGAATTTCCACTTTGTCAGAAAGTGAATATGTCATCACATTGAACTCTCCTCAGATGATTCAGGCGGATGGGAGTATGTATTATTTCCGGTTTGTAGCGCCAGAAGCTGGTAAGTATACTTTCTATTATACGAGTGGAAAATTTAATTACGGCTATATTAGTATAATAGATATTGATACTGGGGAGTATATTCCTTCTGAAACAGATTCTTCTTGGCCTAGCTCTGCTACAGTTAATTTAACTGATCAACAACAGGTTCGAATTGAAGGTTATGTATATAGCGAGGCCAGTGCGTTAACATACATGAACGTTAGAAAATACGATAAAGACGATCATGTAATCACAGTAGAAGATATCCAACTTCCAGATAATGTGGAAATCGGGCAAACATTTGATGTTCGCGTAAAATTTAATTCTACAGATATTTCAAAATTTTACATTTCTAGCTGGGATGGATTAAGATTTTATTGGCCAAGCGAAGCCAATCCAACTCCAGAAGAAGATGGATATTATACATTACATAATGTTTCTGTTGGAAATTCAGGAACAGCTTCGTCAGTATCTGTGGATATTTATCACAATTATGGTTATGAATATTCTGACACAAAGGTTGTATCACTTACGGCAGGTAGTCTTCAGTCTAGATTAGATGCTCTTTCTGCCGATGGAGGTGGCGTGCTGGAATTTACAGAACAGTTGAGTATTGATGAAGCAGTGGTGATTCCAGAGAATGTAACCCTTCTTTTGAATTTTGATGGCGATAACTATTTTAATAATTCATTGGAGGTTCTTGGTAGGTTAAAGTCAAGGGGACCTCTTCATATTGAATCAAATTGGTCCATTGGAAGCAGCGGAAATGTATTTGTGGTACAAGGATTAGTCTTAAATCCGAATTTATATTCAAATTGGGGCTTATCTGAACTAAATGCTAAGAACGGTGAACAAATCAAAATCAGAGGTGCTTATGGGGCATATTGTTGTATTGGTGATGATTACTATCAGTACCGTAATGGTGAATGGAGAACGCCAACAGATTCACTATTTGATTATAATGTAAAGATTTCAGCCCTTAAGCCAGATGAAATCACTGAGATTACAAGCAACAGTTATCAATCAGATTTTAGTACAGGTGATTTCTATAACAGATCCCAGTGGTTAAAATTTACGGCACCAAGTGATGGGGCTATTGACCTTCGATTTGGAAATATAATTAATAATGGGGAAAAATCGATCAAAATATACAATTCTAATTCCGAAGATATTAGTTGGGGTTGGTGGAATGAAAATAACTATATACATATATCAGATAGGGCATTGGAAGCAGGCGAAACCTACTATATTCAAGCATCTTTTAGAAGCAGTGATGCTTTAACGGCAGAAGATGTCAATCTTACTGGAGATTTTTCTTTTGAATTTAAAGAAGTGGGTATTACCGCAGCGAAACTTAGAGATGCACTTGATTTTGAAAATGCTACTTATAGTCTTGTAGATTCAGAATATGGAAATGGCAAAGAATGCCAAATTATTGTACCAATCAAAGAAGACGGCAGAGATCTGTTCAGTGGAATCAGATACGGAACTTTAGTGTATGATGGCTACTACATGAATATGGATTACAATGAAAGTGGTATGTTGGATTCTTTAGTATTCAGGAGCGCTTACTCTGGTATTGCATTTGAAGAAGGTCTGGCAAATGCTATATTATCTAATCCAAATATGAGTTTGTATGGTGATGAGCATTCATACTATATTTCTTCCGCTCAAGAAAGCTGGTTTATAGATGATCTTTTTAATGTATATCGAACTGATTTTGGCAAGATTTCTCAGATTACATTCCCTCTTCAATATATGGAGTCAATCGAACTTAGTCTGGAGGGAATGGAAGCATTATCAAACCAGAAACAAGTATATTCTTTCACTGCCATTGAAGATGGAACCTATACATTCTACGTAACAGATGGTCAAGGAGATGTTTATTTCGGCAAATCTTCTGTGGAAGGATTATCTACATATATAGATAGCAACGGGGCATATTCCACTGAGATGGAAGAGGGACAGACCATCTATGTGGTCGCACAGTGTTGGGAAGAAGGATTCATAGGAGTCACTGCCGATACGGGAGAAGTGAAACTTTCTAATATTCAGCTGGAAGGCAGCACTGTCATTGCAGAACAAGGACCAAAAGGTACTTTATATTTTGATAAAGACATTCGCAGAGCTGAGATTACTTGGATTGAAGAAGGAAGTGATAATAGAATTATCCAGATTAACGAGGAAGAGAATGGTCATGCCTCTTCAACGATAAATCTTAAGAGTGTTTTTGTTGATGAGTATTGGAACCCTGTCACTTTCACAAGTGATAATAATTATCATATTGAAAAAATCAAAGTTAGAAATGCTTATGGAATGGAATATGTACTTGACGAGAACAGCATGGATAACTATTCCATTTTACGTGGTGCAACCATTCATACAATAAGTTTACAAGATTATATCGAACATGATACCAATAATACCTTTACTTTTGAGAATCTATCTATTTCAGGAGATTTTACAATACCTGCCGGTAAGACAGTAATTGTAACAAATGAATTAACAGTACGTGGTGCAAACCTTACTGTAAATGGTATTTTGAATGCTTTAGAAATGAAGCTATATGATGAGTCAAATATTCTCCTTGGAAATGATGGAGAAATCAAGGTGGAAAGATTGGGTATTAACAATTGTTCTACTTATCAGAATATGTTGCAATGCATTAAAGGAACCAATCGAGAAAATGAGGCTTATGTTTCCATTGATGATATTTGCTTATATATGGTTTATTATTGGACAGGATCCAAATGGCATTCTACTGAGGAAGGCATGCCAGATCTTTCTGAAATGATTGTATTGAATCAAGACAATAATTATACATGGGAGGGTGATGGAGAAATATGGTTCCTTGTAAATGTAGCAGAGAGTGGCAATTACAAGGCTATTACCGACTCAAATCAAGATTTTCTAGCATATATTGTTAACGAAAATGATCCGGATAATTCTATGGAAGAATTAGGCTTTGGTGATGAATTCTTCTTAGTTGCTGGGGAACAGATTGTTCTTAGAGAATCGGATAACTGGTTGGGTATCAACTCAATTCGACTTGTTAAGAACAATAACAGGCAAGATCCGAATACTTTATTCAGTGGATTGGATATTTCAAATGCGAAATTATCCTCGGATATTGATAATACTCGAGGAGTGATTACACAGTCCATTGAAATTCCTGTAGAAGAAGGAAGTATTATTGAGGAATATTATTCAAACCATAAGAGAAAAGATTACGATGAAGAAGATTATTTATCTTATTATACAGAACAATCCTTTGGTGAATATAATTATGAGTTTACATTGGAATATGATGATTCTAAACATGCTCTTGTAGGCAAAAGAGTCTTTTCATTGTATGTTGAAGAAGCTACTAATGTGGAATATATCCCAGATCTTTTGGTTCTGAATATCAATGGCAATCGTTATGTTTTAAAATTCAAAGAGAGAGAAAATACCTCTCACAGTTCATCCATAGCAGGAACAGCATATTATACAAATGGATCAAATCTGCAATTCATTCTTAAGAAACAGGGAGCGAAAGAGATTCATTTTGATGAAAAGGTTGCAGCTCCAAACGATAGTAGTGAAATGACATATTATACTTTCACACCACAGGAAGATGCAAGATATGCAGTGGATGCAGTAGCATTGCCTGATAGTGAAGATACTGATATAGACTATTCATTTTATAAAAAATATTATAACGATGAGTTTGGCGAGTGGGATTTTGATTATGTAGGCAACGAAGTGATGGAAGCTGGACAGAAATATTATCTGCAGATTTCTTCATTCGGTATGGATACTTTTAAAATTGTCAAAAATGAAACAGAAATATCTAATGTTCGTTTAGCAAATGTCAAACTGATTGGAAATTATGTAACTGGCGAAATCCATGCGGATGTAACTGGTGGAAAAGTACAACTCAAGGATGTAAGAAGATCTATTAAATATGGTGACGATTATGAAGATGACTGGTTTGAAGGAGAAGGATCATGGGCTCAAGTTGAAGAAAAAGAAGAAGGAGTTTGGACATTCTTTGCGAACCTTCATACAGACAAAACCCAAATATTAAAATATGCAATCTTTGCTGATCAATATAATACTTGGTATACAATTGAAATAGAGAATCCACAGAAATTTGAGAATGTTGGTACTTTCCAAGAGGCATTGAATGAAGCAGAAACTGGTACAATCCTTCGCATAAATTATTTATACGTAGATGAAGATGACCTGACGATTCCGAAAGGTATTACAGTTAAGGCGGGTTATGTTCGAGTTGGAAATAGTTATGAAGATGGATCATTAAGTAATAATACTTTAACGGTAAATGGAACTTTAGATGCATATGAACTTAATGTAGAAGGCGGATTCCTTGTAAATAATGGCGATGTTACTGTGGACAATTTCTATTGTTATGAAACATTGACAGGTATCGTAAAAGTCAGAAAATTTGCTCTTGTTGGATTCCATCTTATAAATGATCCATGGCAGGAACAGATCATTGGTGCATCTACAGAACCAGGTTCTGCGACTTGTGTACAGGTTTTAGATCAAATAGAAGAAGGAATAGCAGGAGAAGCTCATTTCATCTGGAACGGTTCTTCCTGGATTCCAGAAGAGGAATATGATCCAGAAAATCCTACTGGAAAAGAACCAACAGAAGTACCATATCGACTTGTTGTGGAAGATAAGATCTACGATGGTACAAATACAGCAAATGTCACAGTAGAAATTACTGATAACGATGTAAAAGACGCTATGGAAGCTGATGGTGTGAGCATTGAAGCTACCAATGGAAGATTTAGTCAGTCAGACGTTGGAAACAACCTGGTGGTTGATGCTGACGTTACATTAATTGACGCAAATCCAAAACATTATGTTTTAGCAAGTGCTCCAGTTGAAGTAGGTAAAGCAAGCATTAAGGCAGCCAAAGTCCCTTATACTTTAACAGCAACGAACAAAGTTTACGATGGAACAAGCAATGCAGATGTAACAGCAAGTATTACCGATGATGATGTGAAAGCATTGATGAATGCAGATCAGGTTAGCATCAAGGTAAGCAATGCCGCATTCGCACAGGCAGATGTGGGGACTGATATTGCGGCTGCCGCAAATGTCACATTAACAGGCGACAAAGCAGGTAACTATGAATTAGTAGCTCCAAGTACAAATCCTACCGCAGATATCACTGCAGTGAAAGTTGCATATACTTTAGCTGCAGACGATAAAGTTTATAATGGTAGTACAGATGCAAATGTAACAGCCAATATTACAGATCCATCTATGAAAGCAATGCTCGAAGCAGATGGTGTAAGTATCAAAGTGAATAATGCAACATTCGCACAGGCAGCCGTAGGCAGAGAAATTGAAGTAAGTGCAGATATTACATTATCAGGGAACAAAGCAGACAACTATAAATTAGTAAATCCAAGCGTAAATGCTACCGCAGACATCACAGCAGCAAAAGTAGCATATACTTTAGCAGCAGCAGACAAAGTTTACGATGGCACAAATGACGCAAAAGTAACAGCAAGTATTAGCGATGATGATGTGAAAGCATTGATGAATGCGGATCAGGTAAGCATCAAAGTAAGCAATGCAGCATTTGCACAGGCTGATGTTGGCAGCGGAATTGCAGTGACAGCAGTTGTGGCACTGACAGGTGACAAAGTTGACAATTATGAATTATTAGCACTAAGTACAGAACTTACTGCAAATATCATAGCAGCAGATATGGCTGATGATGTTGCAATTAAGGCAGAAAGTGGCTTGGAAGGCAAATCCTACAGTGTGACAGTTGAAAAACTTCCAGAAGGCGCGAAAATCACATACGCCACAGCCGAAGGTGAAGACTATGTGCCAGAAGCTCCAAGTTTCACAGAAGTAGGAGAACACAAGGTATTCTACAAAGTTACAAAAGCAAATTATAAAGAGGTTACAGGAAGCGTAACGGTTGTAATTACTAAGAAACCGATTATTGAATGTACTTTAACGGCAGACAATAAAGTATATGATGGAACAACAGATGCAAATGTAAATGTGAGCGTGAATGATCCTTCTGTAAAAGCAGCTATGGAAGCCGATGGCGTAAGCATTGAAGTAAGTAACGCGAAGTTTGCATAGGCCGATGCAGGCAATCGAATTGCAGTAACAGCAGATGTGACATTGACGGGCGATAAAGCAGGCGATTATGTGTTGGTTGCACCAATGGAAAATCTTACTGCCAACATTACACCAGCAAAAGCAGCGTATCGTTTCATAATTGCTGATAAAGTATATGATGGCACTAACAATGCAAAAGCAGCAGCAACTATCACAGAGGAATCCATGAAAGCAGCCATGGAAGCCGATGGAGTTAGCGTTGTTGTAAAAAATGCAACATTTGCCCAGACAGCAGTTGGAACAGGAATTGAAGTGAATGCAGATGTAGCATTAGAAGGCACAAAAGCAGGTAACTATCAGTTAGTGGCACCAAGTGAAAAACTTACAGCTAATATTTTAGCAGCCCAAGTAGCATATACTTTAGAGGCAGATGATAAAGTATATAATGGCCAGACTGACGCAAGTGTAAAAGCAACGATCACAAATGCTGACAGAAAAGCTCTGATGGAAACCGATGGCGTAAGTCTTGTAGTAAGCAATGCGAAATTTGCCCAGGCAGAAGTAGGCAATGATATTGCCATCACATTTGATGTGAAATTAGCTGGTGAAAAAGCAAGCAATTATGAATTAGTAAATCTTGCTACTGCACCAACAGCGAACATCACTCCAGCGGATATGTCCGCAGAAGTTCAGGTTGAAGGAACAAGTGGGGAAGAAGGACATTCTTACACAGTAAATGTTGTAAAACTTCCAGAAGGGGCCAAAATCACATATAGTACATCAGAAGATGGCAATTATGTAGAAAATGCTCCAAGTTATTCCACAAAAGGAAGCTATACCGTTTATTACAAAGTTACAAAAGCAAACTTCAAAGACGTTACAGGAAGCGTTGATATCTTTGTAACAGAAAAAGCTCCAGTTAAGGTTCCATATACTTTAATTGCTGCAAATAAAGTTTATGATGGAACAACCGATGCAGATGTAACGGTAAATATTACAGATCTTGATGTGAAAACAGCCTTGGCAGCTGATGGCGTAAGCATTGAAGTAAGTGATGCAGCATTTGCACAGGCCGATGTCGGCAACGATATCACAGTTAGCGCAAATGTAAAATTAGTTGGTGATAAAGCAACAGCATATGCTTTAGTTGCTCCAGCTACTGCTATCAAAGCCAATATTACTCCAGCAGACATGTCAGCAGAAGTTAAAGTCGAGGGAGTAAATGGAGAAGAAGGCAAAAACAATACAGTAAATATAGTAAAACTTCCACAGGGTGCAAGTATTAGTTATCGTACATCCGAAGATGATGATTATGTAACAACAGCACCAAAATTCACAGTTTCTGGAAAATATACAGTTTACTACAAGGTAACGAAGCCAAATTATAAGGACGTTACAGGAAGTGTAGAAATCCTTGTTAAGAAAGCAATTACTATTACGGTAAGCAGCAAGATTTCCCTTCTCATTGATGAAAGTAAATCTCTGGGTGCAATTGCAACAGATGATTTGGCAATTACTTATCATTCTTCCGATGAAAATGTGGTAACTGTTGACAATACCGGTAAGCTCACACCAGTAGCCAAAGGAAATGCAAGTATCACATTAAGCATTGAAGAAAATGATAGTCATTACGCAGTAGAAAAGACTGTAGAAGTTACTGTTGAAAAACGAATCTCCAATATCCGTTGTTCTGCAAAAGTATGGAATGTTGGTTTTGATGTAGATGGTGATGACAATACTCTGGCAATTGCAGGAAGCGTAACTTCTTCCGTTGCCGGCAAGATCCATTACGAAAGCGGCAGTCCTGAGATTGCAAGCATCGATGAAAATGGTGTGATCACAGGTCTTGCAGAAGGCACAAGTATCATTTCCATTTACCGTGAAGAAACCGATGTTTATGAGAAGTCCAATGTAATCGCAGTTCCAGTGAAAGTAAATGCGCCACAGGCAGAATACAATGGAAAGAAATACATCAGTGTTTCCTCCGCTCTTTCCAAGGTAACTGGTGATACAGGAACGATTACTTTATTAAAAGACACCACTCCAACAGAAATTCTTCATCTTCCATCCGATACTGCATTGATTCCAGCAGGTAAGACCATTACTCTTAATCTGGCAGGATTTGCATATAACGGAAGATTAAAAGTAGAAGGAAAACTGATTCTTCGAGATGAGCCAGTGAAACTTTCCAGAATGCTTCTCTCTATCATGACACTTTCTGACTCCGATTCAACGGGTGCCTTCGTACTTGCCGGTGGAAGTATTGTCATCGAAGAAAGCGCATCTCCTGAAGAGGTGACAATCATTGGTGCTGTTGCCAAAGTGGAAGATACCGTGGAAGAAAGCGTTTCTTACTATTCTGATATCATGGAAGCAATCGAAGAAGCCAATGATAAGGTGGAAACAAGTGAAAGTGAGGCTGTTGAAGTAACAGTAACCCTTACAGATGCGGCAACTTTATCTTCCAGAAATGAAGAAGCAACCGTTGAATTAAAAGAAAATGTTACATTGAACTTAGCAGGTAATACCTTAAGTTCAGATGGAAGTACCACATTAACTGGCGAAGGAAATATCGAATCCAAGAACGACAAGGGAGAAGATATTACAGCTCAGATTAGTGAAACACTCCTCGGAGACGAAAGTGGCAATATTACTCTTGCAGAAAAAGTAGAAAAAGTTCAGATTCCAACTTATGAAATCACCGCAGAAGACCATATCTATGATGGACAGATGCCTGACATTAAGATTAATAAGATGGAAGGACAGAATTATGATGGATATGTGGCAGAAGTACTTACTGCTGATACAGAAGTATCTGCAGGAACTCATACATATTATGTAGGAATCTACAAAGTAAATGGCACAGAAAAGACTCTCGTTCAGAAACAGTCCATTGATGTGACGATCCTTCCTAGAACCATTTCCTATGAATTATCTGCTAAGGATAAGGATTATGATGGAAATAGGGATGCAAGCATTACACTGACAATTCTTGATGATGAAGATCCTGGTCTTAAGACACTCTTAGAAAATGAGGGTATTGATCTTGTAATAACAGATAAGTACTTTAGAACATCTGATCCTGGAACAAACAAAGTAGTAACCTGCCTTGTTAGTCTCACAGGAGAAGGAATCGAAAACTACAAGTTAGATTGTAAGACCAAAGCACTTACTGCAACCATCAATGCTCCTGAAGGTGATCCAGAACCACCGGAAGAAGTTACACCAACAGAGATTACTTACACCTTAACCGCGGCAAACAAAGTTTACGATGGGACAAATACTGCAAATGTAACAGCAGATATCACAGATATTGTTGTGAAAAATGCAATGGAGGCCGATGGCGTTAGCATCCAGGTAAGCAATGCAAAATTTGCGCAGACAGAAGTTGGAACAGATATCGCTGTTACAGCAGATGTAAAATTAACTGGTGAAAAAGCTGCAAGTTACAGATTAGTAGGTTCAACTACAGGTCTCAAAGCAGATATCACTCCTGCAAATATGGTAGCAAGTGATATTCAGGTAGAAGGAACCAGCGGCGTAGAAGGCCAGCCTTACACAGTAAAAGTTGTAAAACTTCCAGAAGGTGCGAAAATCACTTACAGCACAAGCCAGACAGGAACTTATGTAGAAACTGCCCCAAGTTACTCCACACCAGGAACTTACAAGGTATACTACAAAGTAAGTAAAGCAAACTATCAGGATGTGACAGGCAGTGTTGATATCGTAGTAACAGAAAAAGCAGTTGTAGATGTAGCATATACATTAACAGCAGCCAATAAAGTTTACGATGGCACAAGCAATGCAAATGTAATCGCAAATATTACGGATTCTACTGTAAAAACAGCCATGGAAGCAGATGGAGTAAGCATTAATGTAAGCAATGCAAGATTTGCGCAGACAGAAGTTGGAACAGATATCGCTGTTACAGCAGATGTAACATTAACTGGTGAAAAAGCTGCAAGTTACAGATTAGTAGGTTCAACTACAGGTCTCAAAGCAGATATCACTCCTGCAAATATGGTAGCAAGTGATATTCAGGTAGAAGGAACCAGCGGCGTAGAAGGCCAGCCTTACACAGTAAAAGTTGTAAAACTTCCAGAAGGTGCGAAAATCACTTACAGCACAAGCCAGACAGGAACTTATGTAGAAACTGCCCCAAGTTACTCCACACCAGGAACTTACAAGGTATACTACAAAGTAAGTAAAGCAAATTACAATGATGTAACTGGTAATGTAACGATTACAGTGACCAAGAGACCTCCTGTTCTTGTAAATAGCGTTGCAATTCAGAGCACATTATCCAACAAGATTGCAGCTGGTAAGAAAGTGACATTAAAAGCCAGTGTATTACCAGTTAATGCAGATAATAAGAATATTGTATGGACAAGCTCCAACAAGAGTGTTGCAACAGTAAGTGCAAGTGGCGTTGTTACCATGAACAAGAAATCTGGTGGTAAGAGTGTTGTAATCACAGCAAGCGCAGTAGATGGAAGTGGTAAGAAAGCATCTTACAAGATCACTTCTATGAAGGGTATTGTGAAGAAGATTACAATTACAGGTGCAAAACCAGTAGTAGCAGGCAAGAGTATTAAACTTAAAGCTAATATTACTGCAAGCAAAGGCGCCAACAAGAAGGTTCGTTGGACAAGCAACAACACAGCATACGCAAAAGTAAGTGCAAGCGGTAAAGTTACAACCATGAAGACAGCTAAAGGAAAGACTGTGAAGATTACAGTCATGGCTTTGGATGGAAGTGGTAAGAAGAAGACCGTAAGCATTAAAATCAAATAATCGTTCGATTTCATAATTGGTAAATTGGCGAAAATAAAAAAATGGGGTTGTCGCAATAAAGCGGCTTTCGAATGTCCCTGAAAATCGCTAAAACTGA
>JAUNNI010000117.1 GCA_030531555.1 Eubacteriales bacterium
AAACACTGGGGTTGTGGCGGTTTTTAACCCACCATTACCCCTGAAGAGCCATATAAAAATATTAATCTTATAAAAAACATAGAAATATGAATGAGGAGGATTTATTGAAAAAATTAAAAAAGGAGTTAATTGCAGAAAAAAGGTACTTGGAAAAAATAATAGAAAAAACAACAGAAAAAGAAGCAGAAAAGAAAATTGAGATTATTTCAAAATTGACTAATCCTAAAATACGAATAACAAATCGAAAAGATATAAGATCCTATTATTTATGTTCTCCTGAAATTTGTGAACAATTTAAAGGAGGACAATATCTAAAAAAGGATGAAAAGTATATTGCAAAAGAAATCGTGCAAAAAGAATATGAAGAAAAATTAAGGATGGCGGCAGAGAAAAAATTAAAGATTATAGAGGAATTGCTGGAAACTATGGAGAACGATAGTTTAGAATTGGTATATCAAAATTATAATCTTTATCGTAAAGAGCTGATTTGTCCAATAGTTGGTCCACAAGAGATGAAAGTTCGAGATTGGCTATCGCAAACATACAATAAAAAAACATTTGCAGAAGGTACTCCAGAAATATATACAGAACATGGAGAACGTGTAAGATCAAAATCAGAAAAAATAATAGCCGACCTATTGTACAAAAATGGTATTCCATATCTATATGAAAAGCCATTGTTATTATCCCTTCCAAATCAAAAGAATATTATTGTGTATCCTGATTTTACGATACTGGATATTGCTAATCGACGAGAAGTCTATTTGGAACATTTTGGTAAAATGGATGATATGGAATATGTAGAAAAAGCCATACGGAAAATAAACACTTATGAAAAAACTGGAATTTCTCAAGGTGATAAATTATTTATTACTTATGAATCTTTGAAATATCCTTTAGATACAAGAACTCTTGAAAGTCTTATAAGAAGAAATTTTATTTCATAATAATAGATCATTATAATGAAAAGAATAAATATTACATTAATTATACATACTGATGAACCAATTAGAAAAAACATAAGTTACGAAAGATAATAACTAAGAATAGCGACTAGTTACATAAAATGTATTCTAAATTATAGGAGGTTTATCAATTATGAATAATGAAGAAATTAAACTTGATGAATTATTAACAGAGGAAAATATAGATTTCATTTCAATGAAAGATAGCATGAAAATTGAAATAAAAGATAATATGAAAATGGAATCTGAAGATAAACAGAAAACAAAAGTTTTGCGTAAAAAAATATTAAATGTTACAGAAGAACTTACAGATAAAGAATATTTATTATATGAAAATTTAAGAAATTTGCGTTATGAATTAGCAAAAGAAGAGCATGTTCCACCATATATTATTTTTAGTAACAAAACACTTGCCAATATATGTATTCGACAGCCACATTCTTTAGAGGAAATTTTGGAAGTAAAAGGCGTTGGAGAGAAGAAAAGAGAGAAATATGGGGAGAAATTTATTGATGCAATCCTACAGTTTGAGCAGCAATCGCCGGCGATAAGACAACAGGAATGGTAGAAGGCACTAGAGATGTTTTCGCAGAAATGAAATATCAGTGAAGTACAGTGTATTTTTACAGAAATGACTTCTCTGCAGTTCCAAATCGAAAAAAGTCTTTGCAGTAATGATGAAGACAATTCATGGTCAGAAAGATAAATAAATTGCTCCAACAAAAGCATATGCTATAGCAGAAAAACTTTGCACCAGGAAACTGCCAATTTCTCGTCAAGGACAGGTAAGTGTGAAGCATCCTTGACGAGAAATGTTTATGCGAATGTATTGTACTCAGGGTGGAAAAGCCGATTATTGATCTAAGATTAATTCAAAACCATAGCAGCTTTTTTCAAATCCGTAAGTTTCATAGAAATGATGTGCCCCCGTTCTTGGTATTCCAGAATCCAATATCATAGCTCTACAACCTTGTTCTTTTGCAAGTGCTTTTGCATGATTCATAAGTTGAATACCATATCCCTTACCACGGTGCTCTTCTTTGGTAATCAGGCTTGAAATATAGCAGGTTTTCCCACACATCCAAAATGTATCAAAATAATCGCCATGACAAAATCCAAGATATTCTCCATTTTCATCAATCAGGAAGAAGGCAAAAGTATCTGGATTATCTAATACACGTTCATAGACGAGCCTGGTTTTCTCTTTATCGTATTCATTATAGGTCCATAGAGATTCAATAAAATGAAAAGCAGTCTCGAAATCATTTTTATCTGCATTTTTTATACACATATTTATACCTCCAAAAAAAACGCCATCTATCATTCGATGATCGAAAGATAAATAGCGCCATTGCTTGTTTTTAACATATCATACTATGTTTTGCTTGTCGATTAATTTTTAGGATTCGTATCCTTCTCTTTTCATTTTTTATGAAATATAATAAAATACAATAAGGAATATATGTCATGTTGATCGCTGACATCAATGAAATCTGCAATACAACATGTGACCATAGAATAGAATAAGTTATTGATTGAGGAGAATAGAAAAATGGTAGGTTTTATTTTAGCTAGTCATAGTGAATTTTCTGTTGGCCTGAAGAAGGCAGCAGAAATGGTTTTTGGAGAACAGGAGAATATGGAAGCGGTTTCTTTGCTTCCAAAAGAAAGTGCGGATGACTTAAGAGAAAAGCTTTTGGAGGCTATTTCTCATATGGAAGACCAGAATAATATTGTAATCTTTACAGATCTTTATGGGGCAACTCCATTTAATCAGGCAAAGAAAGTTTTAGAGGGACATGAGGACAAGTGGGCTGTTGTTGCTGGCATGAATCTTCCTATGATGATTACGGCCATTGTCAATCGTATGGGTCCATCCACTGCCAAAGAAGTTGCGCATTCTGTGCTTAAAGATTCTAAAAATAGTATTCGAATTTATCCGGCGGAGGCAGAGTAGAATGAAATTAAAAGAATTACTTAAAATGATGATTGAGACTCAGCAGGTGAAGATTGTTAATAAGAAGAAAGATGATTTGAGCATCTATGAAGGAATTAAAGCAGGATGTATCGGTGATTTTTGCTCCAGCGAAGTTGTGAAGATTTATGGAAAAGATGATGTGATTGTAGCGGAGGTAGAGTACGAGCTTCCTACTGTTTTTACAGCTTCGGATGAAGACTTGTACGATATGTTTTTTGATGAAGATGAAGCAGATTTTGACATTGCAGAATTAGAAAAGAAAATGTTCTCTCTCCAAGAAGATATGTTCAAAGGAGACATGCCTAAGGAAGATTCCTTTAAAGAAAACTTATTCAAAGGAGATTTGAAGGATATTTTATCAGATTTCGATTTCTAGAAGTCTTTTGATATCATGGAAAATATGATATAATATTTATTATTTTATATGTGAAAAGAGAGAAAGTGGGGGAATGTAATGCATAATGTAATTGATCCATCCCTGATGCCTTCCATTCAGTTTCAGATGATATGTGCGGTTCGTCTCTTGGTTGCCTGTATTTGCGGTGCCTTAATTGGCTTTGAGAGATATAAAAGCCGTAAGGAAGCAGGTCTTCGTACACATATCATTGTTGCACTTGGTAGTTGTCTGGCGACGGTGGTTTCAAAATATGGTTTTTTTGATGTTGTTATCAACGAAAGTATGCAGGTTGACGTAAGCCGTATTGCTTCTAACTTGCTTCCAAGTATTGCCTTTTTGGGTGCTGGTATGATTTTTACCCGTAACAATACGATTAAAGGGCTGACCACGGCAGCAGGTATTTGGGCGACAGCAGCAGTAGGTATTGGAATTGGATCTGGATTATATTTGGTTGGGATTATCGCGACCATATTAGTTGTAATTATTCATGTTGTATTTGCGCGTTTCTATGATTCTGGAAGTGTGGTTACAATTCGTATGAGATATCCAAAGGAAGAGGTAGTGCCTGAGGATCTTAGGGATTATATTGAGAAACGATTTATGTGTAATGTACAGGCAATCGATGCGAAAAGAACGGATTCCGGTAGCATTCACATCAGTATTGAAGTACACACCAAGGGAAAGAGAGGATTTGATAATCTGTCATTGGCATTGTTGAAGGATCCTCATTTCCGTGGAATTGATATGTAGTTTGGAGACTGACAGGGCTTTGTAGGAGGAGAATATAGTGAACGAAGTTACAAAATGGTTTTCCAATAAAATATATACATGGATGGATAAAAATGAGTTTGTGGATATGTCTGCTAAGATGAAAGAAAGCTGTACGGAAGAAAATGTACAGAGTATCCTTGCTCATTATGACAACATTCGTTTGATTGAGATTAATTATCATCCGGCCGGAAGCTACGAAGAAGAAGGCAAGACAAGATTAGATAATATTGATGATTTTTATGAGATTCGAATGGAACAGCAAGTAACAGATCGCCATACTGCACATTTTCGTGTGTATTTGCCAGTTCGTTGGAATCAGCGTTTTATGGGAATTTCCGGTGCTGGAACGAACACAGAAGTCGATTGGTTTTCCGCAGTTCGTTTCAATGTTATTTCCTGGCCGATGGCTTTAAAAAATGGCTATGCTGCGGCAGTTTCCAACAATGATACAGGAATTCGCTTAGACTGTAGCTGGGGTTTTGAAGAAAATGGCCAGCCAGATTGGGATCATATTGAAGCCTGGGCTTTTGGTACTATCCATGAGATGACGGTTTGTGCAAAAGAACTTTTGGCCATGGTTTATGGTGAAGAAGCGAAAGCCAGCTATATGCACGGCACTTCTGGTGGTGGGCGTGAAGTTGTTACGGAAGCCATTCGTTATCCAGATGATTATGATGGACTTTGGGCAGATGCTCCTTCCATTGATATGGTGAATCTTGCATTTACCTGTATATGGGCAGCTGTGGTTGAGAATAATGAGAAGCATATCGTTGCTTTATCCAAATATAAAAAAGCCAGAGAAATTGCGCTTCATGATCCAGTGCTTCACTATGCACCTTTCCATTCACAGCATACTTGCTGGAGGAACTATATTGCGAATCTTCTGGGAGTGGAAACAGAGGATGGTCCGATTACCAGAAGAGATATTCAGGTAATGGTAAAAACATGGGAAGGACCAATCCTTCCGGATGGCCGTAAAGTAGCCTACGGATTTGGTCCAATGATTCGTCAGTGGCCATTGCCAGTTGGCAATCCAATGTATGGGTATTTCCAGAGACTTCCTGATGGAAGATATTCTCTTATGCCAATTGCAGAGCAGTTTATCCGATGGTTTGTTGCGGATCCTACTTTTGATGCGCATAATTGTACCTATGAACAGTTTATGTCCATTTATGACAATTACAATAAACGATTTGAGAATTATAATTTTAATGAGTGTGATTATTCTCCATTTGCAAGAAGTGGTGGAAAAATGATGATCACACAGGGAACTGGCGATTGTGTTGTTCCTTATCAGCAGATGATGGACTATTATATGGACGCTTTGGAACACTTCCCATCAGAAAAGATTTTAAATGATACTTTCCGCTTATTTATGCCAGATCTGGCAGGACATTCTATTCTTGATTGGAGTGGCCCGGCGGTATCAATCGCTGATGGTATGACTGCTCTGACCAAATGGGTAGAAAATGGTGAGGGACCGGATCAGATTCCAACCATGCTTTATGATTTTGCGGCAGATCAGGTGGTGGAATCATCGGAAGTTCCTGTTTATAATCAGTGGAAATACAAACAGCAGATTAAGTCATTGTTAAAATAGATGAAAAATAAACAGCAGATTAAGTCATTGTTAAA
>JAUNNI010000118.1 GCA_030531555.1 Eubacteriales bacterium
TAAGATGCATCCCAGGATATTGCCTGTGGACTGCTGAATCATCTCATATGCCTGACAGATGTCGGATATCATGACGTGGGTCTGTTCTACCACGAATATGCATCGGTCAGCGACGCGGGAGAGTACAACGGCGTCTTCCACCAGCAGAACTGGGGAGGTATCGATGATGACAAAATCATAGAGTTTTTTCAGGGCAGCGATCCACTCTTCCATATTTGGGGAAGTGAGTATTTCCAAAGCCTGCTGGGATGGAGTTTCGGTGCAGATTACATCAAGATTGCTGGACTGTGGAGCATGGTAACCCTTCATCTCCACATCGAAGATGGTGGAGGAGTCGAAGGCGTCTCCGGAAAGTCCCAGGTTTTTAAACTGGGATGGCTTACGAAGGTCCAGATCCAGAAGGAGGGTTCGGTAGCCTTTCTCAGAAAATGAGATGGCCAGATTGGCGCTGATGGTGGAGCTTCCTTCTCCTTCCATGGAGCTTGCCACAACGAATGTCTTATATCCTGATTTTTTGGCTTCGCGCTCGATTCTTCGGCGAACGGCGGAGACGGATTCCTTCATCTCATGGAATCGGGAATTGTCATGGGAAATGATTGGGTATAAGCCTTTTTTGGCGGATCTTACGTAAGGGAGAGTTCCTAAACAGTAGCTTCTTAAGTGTTTTTTCACGTCTTCTTCGGTGTTAATGGTTCGGTGAAGAAGGACGTATGCGCACATGATGATAAAATATGCAACCAATAGTACGATGGATGATTTTTTTACATTTTCCACATAAGGGGGACGGCCGGCCACGGTGGCAGCCATGCCAGCCTCCTGGACGATCTCCAGATCGGCGTCGATCATGGCGATTCGGAATACTTTTGAGTAATTATCAAGGAAAGCTGCCATAACTTTTTCGACTTTTTCCGGGCTTCTTCCTGTGATTTTTACGGTAAATAAATTGGTTTTTCCAATGCGAACTGCCTGTATCTTGGCTGGAAGGGTCTTTTCATTTAATTCGTTGCAAAGGGTTTTTTTCATCAGCTCTGAGGTGAGGGCCGATGCATTGTCTCCAAAGATTTCATCGCAGGCCTTCACATTTTCTCCGTAAGAGATCTTTCCCGCTTTTTCGCGGGATACGGCGAAGGAGACTTCACTTTCATAGGTTTTCACGAATCGTTTGTTGGTAATGGTGCATACCAATGCCGTAACCAATATGAAAATAGGAATGAAATATTTGAGAGTCTTTATCACTAAAAATTGAAATTTGCCTATAATGTCGATCAAATCGACTAATTCATTTTCTCTTTCCATGGTTTTCTCTTTCTATATTATCTCTAATCGCTAAAGCTATCTTTCTGGGCAAGGTTTTTGATCTGTTTGGCGGATGTTCATCATCCTCATCGATAAACTCTGCGGTTTTGGCGGAATCTTGGCATGCTTCGGTTGAGCACGCAGCCCATGACTGGGGATTCCTGGCCGATGTAGCGCTCGATGGTGCGGTTGATGAGAACCGATGGTGTGAAGTTCTGTCGAATTACCATGAGAACTGCATCGCAGTGTTCTGCAATGATCATGGACATACCAAGGTAGCTGGCTGGTGGTGTATCGATCAAAATGTAGTCGTACTGATCACGAACAGATTTGAAGTATTCGGATAATTCCTGGCCTTCTAACACAGAAGTGGCATCGGAAATAACTTTTTTTACGAAAACGCAGTCGAGTTTTCGTAATTTGTCATGATATATAATCTCATCAAATGATTTTTCGCCTCGCAGTGCTTCTTCTAGTCCATGTTCTGGCTCTACGTCTAAGATCTTCTGAAGGGCTGGTTTACCAAAGTCGGTGTCGACCAGCAGCACTTTTCGGTTCATCTGGGCAAGCTGAATGGCCAGGTTGGTAATAACGGATGTTTTTCCTTCATCTTCCCAGGTACTGTTGATCATGACGATCTTCCAGCCATTTTTGCGGGTTTCTGCTTCGAATCGGGTTCCTAAACGTTTGAATGTCTCAACAAATGTGAAGCTGGTGGACAGCTGCGTGATGACCAAACCTCGTTTTTTGGCCAGTTTTCGGCCATTCATGTACCATTTGCTTTCTTTTGCGATATCGGTCAAGATACGAATCTGTAATTTGTTCTTGATGTCATCTTTGCACTTGATAGTATCTCGCATAGCGGACTGAAGAATCAGTAAAGTGATCATAGCCGCTGCCCCGCAAAGGCCAAAAATTGCCAGATTTTTCTTGTGGTTTACATAATTATTCGCATAAACGGGTACGTGAATATCCTCAATTACTCGGATGGAAGTATCCCCTACAACGTATTTTAAGACGTCTTTGTAGTGCTTGAGCATGTAGTACATCATGCGGTAGGAGATCTTTGGAGAGTCGGCGTCGGCCTTAATTTTTAAGATTTTGGTTCCTTCCATGGTCGTAACAGTGTATTTTCCATGGATTTCGTCCACTTTTAAATCTTTTTTCAGGTCATTTAAGAAGACATCGCTGGATAAGATATAGCCAAGGGCTTCTGCCATATCTCCGAGGGAATCCTCCTTGCTGTCGTAGGACTCCTGTTTGATGATCACCGATGCCCTAGTGGTGTAGCTTGGGACATATCGTACGGTGTAAATGGTATCTGCGATAACCGCAACGGCCACTGCCATCAAGAGAATCAAGTGCCATTTCACCAAAACATCTTGGAAATAGTTGTATAGGTATTCTTTGTATGTTATGTCGGAATTGGATCTGTTTGTGGAATGGGATTCCCTGTCGTGTTTTCCGACCGTTCGCTCGGAACCATAACGGTTCCCTCGACTTCTATGATAGTTATGAGTATTCTGCTTCATTTATTCTTTCCTTATTGTACAACAACAATTGCTTTACATTTTGCATCTAATTTTACTTCGTCATCCAGAGAATAATAGATCTCGTAAACTCCTGGCTTTTTCAAATCCAGCTCCCCTTTATTGATAACAACATGCTCGAGTAAGTCTTCGGATTCGTTGTTCCCGACCATGACTTTCTCCACATTTTTTTTCAGGTCCAGCTTACTTTCTTTTTCTTTTTTCTCCTTAGAAACATATAAAATGTATTTTTCCAGGACGATGTCAGCCGTGTAATTGGTGTTATCATATTCATAAACCAAGTCTAACGTCGTCTGGGTTCCGGTGCTATCACATACGGACACTTTAAATGGCATCTTGTGATCTTCGTAAGTCCCCATTTTGATTTCAACATTTGCATCGATGTTGCCATCAACAAAACTTCTGGCACCAATCAAATTATTGATTCGAGTGATGCCCAGCGATGACTGGATCAGCGAATCATTGAGTGTGATTCGAGGTGCTCTATAATTCTTGTAAGTCAGCTTGCGGCTGGCAGTGGCTGGCTTATTATCTTTGTCAAATACTACGTATGTAATGGTGCGCTCGTTGTCGCTGTTGAATGCGGAGATGGAGTCAATCAACACGTCTTTGGTCAGATCGCCATCTTCTTTATCATGCGCTTTCACGCCTTCTAATAAAACAGTTTCATCCGCATCTGTTTTGACCTTTATCATATCTTCCTCGAAGGTAATCTCTGGCGCCGTATTTTTATCTAGATTGTAATTATATTGAAATGCGATATAGCCACCAATGATTGCCGCTGTCAGAAAGAGGCATAGCCATCGTTTTTTCTTCATATTATCTATCACTCCTGTAGGTTTATGTTTATGTGTTTTATCTTGCCTTTATATTAACAATCAGATATTATATCACAAATGTGCCTTTAAAGCCATAAAAAAATCGCAGTAAGTACTTCATCACTCATCTGTAATGATGAAATTCTTGCTGCGATGTGTTATTTAAAAATATTTTTTACTTACGATATTTTATACTTACGCCAAGAAACCATTTACGATCTGTTCTTCTGCTTCCTGTTCTGTAAGGCCGAGTGTCATAAGCTTAATTAACTGTTCGCCTGCGATCTTACCGATAGCTGCTTCGTGGATGAGGCTGGCATCTACTACGGATGCAGTGAGCTGTGGGCTTGCTGCTACGCGTGCGTTGTCCATGATGATGGAGTCACATTCTGTGTGACCTGCGCATGCTGCGTTACCATTTAATACGCTGCTAAAATGCTGTGTACTATTATCTTTCGCTACAGTACGGCTTACGATGTTACAGCTGCTGCCTTCACCATTTAAGTCGGCTGTAAAATCGGATACTGCGTTCTGGTCGCCTGTAGTCATTACTTTTTCGTGAACCACGAGGGATGCGCCTGCTTCTAAAACAGCTTCTGTTTTACGAAGGGTGTCATCGATACCAGAGATCTGAGTTGCTTCCATTTCCATGTAAGCGCCTTCTTCCAAATGAACCTTAGTCGTAGGGTTCATAAGACGTTTTCCGCGGCCTTCGCCTTCACCGTAGTGTTTTTCGATGTAGCGAACTTTGGAGTTTTTGCCAATGTGGAAGCTATGGATACCGTCGTGCTGGCTGTCTTCCTGTCCACCGCAATGGATACCGCAGCCTGCTACAATTACGATGTCGCAGTCTTCGCCGATGAAGAAATCATTGTATACATTTTCTTTTAAACCAGCCATAGTTAAAACAACTGGAATATGTACACTTTCATTTTTTGTGCCTGGTTTGATGATGATGTCGATGCCCGGTTTGTCTTCTTTGGTCACGATGTCAATGTTGGCTGTGGTGTTGCGGGCAGCGCTCTGTCCATTTGCACGGATGTTATATGCTCCTACTGGAAGGGAGTCTAATTCTGCCACTTCCTTGAGAAGATTCTGCTGAATTGTATCAATTGTTGCCATTCTATTTGTCCTCCATCTTATCGGTAAGCGTCTTGCATGCGATGCTTCCTGCTGTGTCGAGCAGTGTTGGAAGGATTTCTTCGCGTGTACCGTATTTTTCTACTTTTCCTGCTTTTACGTAAACAATCTTGTCAGCGATGTTCAGGATTCTTTCCTGATGGCTGATGATGAGAATGTTGCCGTGTGTTTTTTCATGCATCTTTTCAAATACATGGATCAGATTCTGGAAACTCCAAAGGTCGATTCCTGCTTCTGGCTCATCAAAAATGCTCATCTTTGTGCCTCGAGCGAGGATAGTTGCGATCTCGATACGTTTCATTTCGCCGCCGGAAAGGCTGTCATTTAATTCGCGGTCGATGTAATCTCTTGCGCAAAGACCTACTTCAGAAAGGAAATGACAGGCTTCATCCATGGTGGTGTCTTTGCCTGCTGCAAGTTTTAAAAGGTCGCGAACGCGGAGACCTTTGAAACGAACTGGCTGCTGGAATGCGTAGCTGATTCCTTTTTTCGCGCGCTCTGTGATTGTTAAATTAGTGATGTCTTCTCCGTCTAAGAGAATCTGTCCGGATGTTGGCTGATAAATACCAGCAATTACTTTAGCAAGTGTGGATTTTCCACCGCCGTTTGGACCTGTGATAGCCACAAATCCATCATCGATGGTAAGAGAGATATCACTTAAAATCTCTTTTCCGTCTTCGGCTTCATAAGATATATTTTTTAATTCAAGCATTGTTCTGCCTCCATTTACTACAATTAAAGTTTCACGTCCTTTTAATATACTGAAAATTGCGCTAAAAATCAAGAAAAACCCCACATTTTGGAGGCTTCTGGCATAATGGTGGAAGCCTAGCACCAAAATTTACAATTACA
>JAUNNI010000119.1 GCA_030531555.1 Eubacteriales bacterium
TAAAAACATTTTTTTTTGTTATTAATAAGCATGTATACATGGAAATATTTTTAAAGTGTGGTATTTTTAGGTAAATTAGCACCTTAAAAACCACACTAAAAAATGATCCATAATTGTTATCTCTTAAAATAACAATTTAAGTGTGGAGTTTTTAGGTAACATAAGAATAGATTAAGTCCTTAAAAAACCACACTAATAATATGGAGACCATGAAAATTAGATAAAAATGATTATTTCGTGGAGTTTTCAGGTAAAAGATGTCGTAGATTTAATGAGTATTAGAGTAAGATAAACTTACTTGTGGTATCTTTAGGTAAGAGATTACTATTTCGTGGTATTATGAGGTAAATATAGTGATAAAGTGTGGTATTTATAGGTAAATAAACCGCGAATTTTATAAGCATATAAATATAGTGTGGAGAATTATAGTAGTTAGAGTGGAATAAAATAGTAAAAAATGTGGTGAAAAATAGTAAATAGATATTGATATTTTGAAAATATTGGTTATAATAAAATCATTATTGAGATAATAAAGGACGAAATTATGCCAAAAAAAATAGAATCGGACAGCTTTTTTGAATTGATGGCCCAGGATGAAACGCTGACCAGAACGAATACATTGATTTCAGCAAAGTATAGTGCAACTTTGTTGGAGAATAAACTGACGGCATGGGCATTAAAAACTGCCACCATGGATAACCAAAAACGATTGTCCGTCAGTATTACAACTGCAGATATTCGAAAGCTAACGGGAGTAAAAGGAAACGGTCTTTATAATTCCTTGAAAGAAACTGCAGTAAGAATGATTGGGCGATCTTTCCACATGGAAGAAGTGGAAAATGGAAAAAAATCTTTTAAATATATCAATATGATTCATTACTGTGAATTTAAAGATGGGATTTTTAAAGTAACCTTTACTCCAGAATGTGCAGATCATCTCTATAATCTGAGCAGTAACTTTACTTCAATCAATCTACCGATCTTGTTTTCTTTAAGCTCCAATACCAGTTATCGATTGTTCGAGCTTTTATCCATCAAGAAATATAAGATTGATAAGGATAATAATCCGGTACCTTTTGTTTTTTCTTTACCAGTATTAAAATTACAGCTTAACTGTATTGATGTGGAAGAAGTCAAAGTTAAAAAAGAACTATTAAAAGAGAATCCGGATTACGATAAAATTGTAAATGAACTTGCCACCGTCAATAAGTTTAAGGATTGGCGAGACTTCAAAAGACAGGTTTTGAATCCTGCTGTAAAAGAAATCAACAAGAAAACAGATATCTTCTGCAGCTTTGATCCAATCCGTGCAGGACGTGGCGGAAAAGTAATTGGAATTCGTTTTTATATCCAGAGAAATATCGGACAAAAAGAAATGCAATTTGGGGATATCATCAATCCTGATGAGGAAATGGTGGATAAGCTGATGACCACGGAAGAAATGGAGGTCAGTAAGTTAGTTCCACAGGTTTATAATATTATGGAAGGAATGAGTATTTCTCAAAAAGATGCCATTGCATTGATAAAAGCAGCAGAGATGGATATCACGAAAATCCAAAAGGCATACGATATGGCACTGCGTCAGCCGAATATTAAGAATCTGATTGGATGGATGGTTTCTGCCATCAAAGATGGCTATGAAGAAAACATCGAGATTGTAGAAGGTACAGCAGAAAAAGTAGAAGAAGCTGAAGTTCAGAAAGAAAAAGTGAAATCAGCATTAGACGATATTACCGAGAAGGCTTGGCAGAATACGAAAAATAGTAAAGAGTATATTAAGTTTGAAGCCTATGTTCAAAAAGAACTTGGAATGGAACCAATGTTTTTTGAACTTGCCTATCCAGATCCAAAAGATAAGATCCGTATTTTTACAGAGTGGATGAAGCTTTACGGAAATTAAAGAAAGAGAGAAGTTATGGGAGATAAAAAGAAAAAATATGAAGAAAATATTATACTTTCCCTCCCATTTCTTGCCAAATACCTTCCTGTGGTGTCTGGAGAAGATTTGAAGATTTATATGGCTTATGAATTTCTTCGTACTACTGAAGGAAAAGTCAGCGAGGAAAAAATAGCGGATCTGTTAGAAACCACTGAACAGAGAGTGAAAAAATCCATTGTTTTTTGGGAGACAGAAGGTGTCATTGTAAAAGATAATGTAAAAATTCCAATGTTGGAAAAAGAAGAGACGGTGTCCTTCCAGTCAGTGGTTCCACAAATCATGGTATTTGCGGAAATCTATCTGGGAAGAAATCTGAATAATAGAGAGATTTCTATATTAAATGGGATTGAAAAAACTTGTCACTTTGATTTTTCCATGTTCCAATACCTTTTTGATTATTGTATTAATAAGAAGAAAAAGAATTTTTCTTACATGGAAAAGGTAGCAAATAGCTGGAAAGAAAGAGGAATTCAATCAGTTTCGGAAGCAGATTCTCATATTCGAAATTATTCGGAGCTTATCTCCGCTATCAGCAAAACATTTGGCATTACAAATCGTTTGATTGGCAACAGCGAGAAAGCCTACATCGATTCCTGGATAGAAAAAAATTTTTCAAAGGAATTGATCTTGGAAGCCTGCCGTCGCACGATTCTCCACACTGGAAAAGGAAGTTTTCCATATACAGATAAGATTCTTGATAATTGGTATTCCAATGGTGTGAATAACCTAAAAGGTGTGGAAAAACTTGATGGTCCCAAAAAAGAATCTGTTCAAGAGAAGAAATCTAAAAATCAGTTTCACAATTTTGACGAGAGAATTGATTATGACTGGGATGCTTTGGAAAAAGCGTTACATAGTTTAAAATAATACTTGATCATAGACAGCCTGAAGTAGTTTGCTTCAGGCTGTCTTTTTTATTATTGAAAGCGTAAGGCGTCGATTGGTTTCATTTTTGCTGCTTTATTTGCAGGGTAAATTCCAAAGATAATACCAATTCCCATGGAGAAGAGAACAGATAAGATTA
Source organism: Eubacteriales bacterium (assembly GCA_030531555.1). Lineage (GTDB taxonomy): Bacteria > Bacillota > Clostridia > Lachnospirales > Lachnospiraceae > Anaerobutyricum. The sequence goes on from JAUNNI010000119.1 coordinate 2,964, forward strand.
CGATAACAGGATTTATACCATAGCTTACATTTTTAACAATATTGATAATGAGAATCATCAACCAGGATAAAAAGATTCCAATGAGACAACCGAGTAAGCTGACCATGAGGGATTCAATTAAAAATTGGAAGAGTATGACACCACGTCCTGCTCCAATGGCTTTACGAATACCGATTTCTTTGGTTCGCTCGGTAACCGAAACAAGCATAATGTTCATGATTCCAATACCACCGACCAGAAGAGATATGCCGGCGATTCCCCCTAAAAGAAGAGAGAGGGTTTTTGTTACACTGGACATGGCCTCTGCAATGGCGGAAGAACTGTTGATGGAAAATGCATCTTCATCAGAGTAGAATCGATTCAGTAGATAATTCTCTAACTCTGTTTGAGCCATTTCTGTTTCTTCTTCTTTTGCGGATACATAGAAAGAAGAAATGTTTAAACTTCCTCCATCTACCATACGAAGGTAGCTTGTATAAGGAATATATGCTTTATAGTTGGTATTGGAAAGAGAACTTGAAGTACTGTTATCTTCATAGATTCCAATGATGTTAAATGTTTTACCAGAAATAGAGAAAGTTTCTCCTACCGCAAAGGATCGACCAAAAAGCTCTGTGGCAAGATCGGAACTAATTACGGCAACATTGCTATGATTATCCACATCTGGGGACATAAGAAAACGACCACTTGAAATATTGATTCCCTGAATATCGGAAAGAGAGGAGGTTGTGGCAACGATGGTTACACTTTCTTCTGCTGTGGAACTGTTCGCAGTCATGGAACTTTGAGCAATCGGAGCAATATCCTCCACATGGTCCAATTCTCTGATTTCCTTCAAATCATCAAGTTTAATCGGTTTATTGTAATCATCACTGATGGAAACCATTAGCATATCCTTGCCCAGGGAATTGATCGAATCAGTAATAGAACCAGTTGCTCCATTTACCAGAGAAACCAGTACAACCAGAGATAACACACCAATAATGATTCCAAGCATGGTAAGAAAGGAGCGCATTTTGTTAGAAAAAATAGATTTTAGAGCCATTTTAAAGGATTGAAGAATCATTTTTTCACCTCCTCTAATTTTCCATCCTGGATTCGAATCATACGTTTTGATTGTTTGGCAATCGATTCATCATGGGTAATCAGAAGAATAGTATTCCCCTTTGCATGAAGTTCCTGAAAAAGTTTCATAATCTGAGCTCCGGTTTTAGAGTCCAGGTTTCCTGTTGGTTCATCGGCCAAATATAAAGATGGATTGGTAACCATTGCTCTTGCAATGGCTACTCTTTGCTGTTGACCACCGGATAATTGATTGGGAAGATGATTTTTTCTGGAATAAATATCCACTTTTTCTAATACTTCTCGAACCTTGTTTTTTCGTTCTTTTGCAGGAATTCCCTGATAGATTAAGGGTAATTCCACATTTTCTTCTGCTGTCAGATCAGAAATCAGATTAAAGCTTTGAAATATAAACCCAATTTTTTGATTTCTAATTTTCGAAAGTTCTCTTTCGCTGTATTCGTTGATTGGGATATCATCCAGGATATAGATTCCTTCATCAGCCAGATCGAGACAACCGATGATATTCATTAACGTGGATTTTCCACTACCGGAAGGTCCAATGATACTGACGAATTCTCCCTTACTCACATGTAGGTTCACATGATCCAGGGCATGAACTTCTTCCTCACCAATCTGATAGTATTTGGATATATTTTGAAATTCAATCATTGTTTACCTCTTTCTAGGCTAGTATGGTCTTTGGCCGCCATTAGAGTTGCCTGGGGCAAATCCATTTTCTTGCATTCTTGGCATTTTGCCTTCGCCACCCATTCGATTAAAGGAACCATTGTTTTCGGTAGTATTTCCAGAACGGGTATAGTAAATCGTAGTTCCTTCTTCTAAGCCTTCCGTGATTTCCACATTGCTTCCATCAGAAAGTCCTGTTTTTACTTCTACTTTTCCACTTAAGTTTCCATTTTCATCAGATTCTGTATACACATAAGTTGAATCTCTTTCTTGCTGAAGAGCAAGCATAGGTATGACAGGGACATTTGTAGCCTCATTAATATGAATCGTTGCAGAAGCAGTCATGCCAAGAAGCATCTCTGATGTCATAGGAAGCTCAATGTCTACGGTGTATTTTGCATTACCACTTGTTGAGGATGAAATGGAAGATACGTTTGTGATGCTTCCTTCAAACTCCTGATCTTCGATAGCATCCAAGGTAACAGTTGCCGTCTGGCCTTTTTCCACAGATAATATATCCAGTTCATCGACGCTAATGGATACTTTTACTTTTTCTAAAGGAATGATGGAAATGGCACACATCTCATAATTGGAATAGGATTTCGTGCCAGATTCACTTGTGTTGCTTCCTGTTGCATTGGATGAAGTTACTGATTGGGTATTTCCTGAATTTGTGGAAGGGGCTGCTCCCCCATTTTGTTTTCCAGTATTGCTAGTTGGTTGATTTTTATTTACTGAAGTTTGTGTTTGTTTACTGGAATTTTCCGTAGAACTTGTTTCTTTGGAAGGTTGACTTTGTGTACTTGCTTCCGAAGAAGGAGTGGATTCTTTTTCTGTGCTTGCTTCGGAAGAAGGAGTAGTTTCATTTTGT
>JAUNNI010000029.1:0-5759 GCA_030531555.1 Eubacteriales bacterium
CATGGTTTAATGTTTCAAGGATCTTTGGAAGCATCCATTCGGAGGAAACTTTGCCACCGTAAAGAGGAAGCCATGTTTCGCCGCGTTCTTTAGCAATCTTATCAATGTATGCAGCTTCAGGTTCACCACCATGGTGTTTCCAGAGTTTTACATAAGCGTGTGGTTCATCTTTAAATTCTGGGAGATGGCACATTGGAGTGGTATCATTTTTGCAAGCAACTACAGTGGAAGATGTGAAGTCTACACCAATACCGATAACTTCTTCCGGATAAACTTTAGATTTTGCCATGACATCTTTTACTGTTGTAATAAGACCTTCTGTGTAATCTTCCGGAGCCTGAAGGGACCAGCCGGATGGAAGGCGTTTTCCACCAGGAATTCTTTCTTCCATACAAGCATGTGGATATTCATATACACTTCTTGCCACTTCTTCCCCTGTAGCAATATCCACTAAAAGTGCTCTTACAGATAAGGTTCCATAGTCTAACCCAATCGCGTATTTACTCATTTTTTTACCCCCGTAAAATCTATTATTTATCAAAGTCCACCGTGAATTCTCCTTCCGGTGCTTTAATCGTAAGGATACCCAGATTGAATTCCTCCTCCATGATTGTAATCTGATATTCTAATACCAGATCATCATCAAATTTGGAAACTAAGAGATACTCCCCGTTCTCTTTGTCATCAATCTGATCACAAATATCATCATAAATATCTTCTCCGGAAATTGGTCTTGTAAAACCGGATTCCGCAATTTTTGACTCAATCATTCTGTATAATTCGTCCATAATTAACTCCTTATTTCTTATATGATATTTTATTATACCAAGAAGAAATTATCCATGTCAAACGTCTCTGACATTCATTGTATTTTCTTTTATTTTCCATTATACCCATCATTTTTTCTTATTAACATAAGTAAAATATTTAATCAAACGTAACTTCTTATTCCTTATTTTTCTTCATAATGCTAATATTTCATGTATTTTCTTAATTTTTTTGCGTTAACAGCAATTTTTTACTTTTTAGGCCCTTTCTTTTGCAATATATTACATTTACAAAAGAAAGTGCTTTATGGTATATAAAGATAAATTATAGAACGTAAAAGAAAGGAAAATGATTATGAATTACACACAAATCGCTTATCTCGCTCCTGTATTAGCAATCTGTGCCATTCTTTTTGCTTTGATTCTTATCGGAAGAGTCAATAAACAAGATGCAGGAACCGACAGAATGAAAGAAATTGCCGCATATATTCACGAAGGTGCAAAAGCCTTCCTCATGGCCGAATACAAAATCCTTGTTGTATTCGTTGCCGTACTCTTTGTATTGATCGGGGTTGGAATTGGTAGCTGGGTAACCGCCATCGCTTTCTTGATTGGTGCCCTCTTCTCCACCGTCGCTGGATACATGGGTATGAACATTGCAACAAAAGCAAATGTACGTACTGCAGCTGCTGCAAAAGATTCCGGAATGAACAAAGCGTTATCCGTTGCTTTCTCCGGTGGCGCAGTTATGGGTATGTGCGTTGTAGGTTTTGGTCTTCTTGGTGCCAGCGTAATCTACATGGTTACAGGCAACCCTGATGTTTTATCCGGATTCTCTCTGGGTGCATCTTCCATCGCACTTTTTGCCCGTGTTGGTGGTGGTATCTATACAAAAGCTGCCGACGTTGGTGCTGACCTTGTAGGTAAAGTTGAAGCCGGTATTCCAGAAGATGACCCTCGTAACCCTGCAACCATAGCTGATAACGTTGGTGATAACGTTGGTGACGTTGCTGGTATGGGTGCTGACTTATTTGAATCCTATGTAGGATCCTTAGTTTCCGCCATCACACTTGGTGTTGCTGCTTATACACAGGATGCTCGTGGAGCAATCTTCCCTCTCATCATCGCTGCTTTAGGTATTGCTGCTTCCATCATTGGTTCCTTCTTCGTACGTGGTGATGAAAAATCCAGTCCACATAAAGCTTTGAAATACGGAAGCTACTCCTCCAGTATTCTCGTTGTTATTGGTGTTTTATTCTTGAGTAATGCATTCTTTGGCCGTTATAATGAAGCCATTTCCATTATCTTTGGTCTCGTTGTAGGTCTTTTAATTGGTATCATCACAGAAATCTATACATCTGGCGATTACCGTTTCGTTAAGAAGATTGCCCTCCAGTCTGAAACCGGTCCTGCTACGACTGTAATCAGTGGTATTGCAGTTGGTATGCAGTCTTGTGCAATCCCTATTATCTTAATCGCAATTGGTATTATTGGTGCTTTCCGTTTTGCAGGTCTTTATGGTATCGCCCTTGCTGCAGTAGGTATGCTTTCCACAACAGGTATCACTGTTGCGGTTGATGCTTACGGCCCAATCGCAGATAACGCCGGTGGTATTGCTGAAATGTCCCGCCTTCCTAAGAATGTACGTAAAATTACAGATAAATTAGATGCAGTTGGAAATACAACAGCAGCCATGGGTAAAGGTTTCGCCATTGGATCTGCAGCCCTCACTGCTCTTGCGTTATTCGTATCTTATGCTCAGGCAGTCAAATTATTTGATAACGGAATCAACCTCCTTGACTACAAAGTTATCGTTGGTCTCTTTGTTGGTGGTATGCTCCCATTCCTCTTCTCTGCATTTACCATGGATTCCGTTTCAAAGGCTGCCTACAAAATGATTGAAGAAGTTCGTAGACAGTTCCGTACCATCGACGGTATTCTTGAAGGAACTGCAAAACCTGACTATACAAAATGTGTTGCCATCTCCACACAAGCTGCTTTAAAAGAAATGATGCTTCCTGGTGTTATGGCAGTTGTTGCACCTCTCTTTGTTGGTGTCGTTTTAGGACCAGAAGCCCTCGGCGGTTTATTAGGTGGTGCCTTAGTAACTGGTGTTATGCTTGCGATCTTCATGTCCAACTCTGGTGGTGCATGGGATAATGCTAAGAAATATATCGAAGATGGAAATCATGGCGGAAAAGGTTCCGAAGCTCACCACGCAGCAGTTGTTGGTGATACAGTAGGTGACCCATTCAAGGATACCTCTGGCCCATCCATCAATATCCTGATTAAGCTTATGACCGTAGTTTCCTTAGTATTCGCCCCATTATTCCTCAGCATCGGTGGTTTATTCTAGGAAATCTATTAACGAACAGACTAAAATATGATATAATAAGATTTACATCTTATAGGAGGATAACATGGAAAATATGGTAAATGAAGTTTACGCTCATGACTTTGATTATATTGTAGACCGCGCTAAAGCGTTAAAAAAACCCGTTCGTGTAGCTTTAGCTGGAGCAGATGCAGAAAATATGCTTTTAGGTCTTTTTGATGCGCAGGAATCCGGATTTGTATATCCTATTCTTGTAGGTAGCCAGACAAAAGTAACAGAAATGTTAGAAAGATTAGGATTAAAGGATCGTGAATATGATTTCTATCCAATCGCTCGTGACACCAATGCTGTTCAGTATTGTATCGAAATGATCATTGCTGGAGAAGCTGATGTGTTAATGCGTGGAAATACCCAGACACGTGACTTCCTTCTTCCAATTCTGAACAAATCCAACCATTTCATTGAACGTGAGCTTCTCACACAGATTGGTATGATTAAAATTCCAGAATACGACAAAGTTCTTTCCATTTCTGATATTACAATCGTTGTACAGCCTACTCCTCACCAGAAGGCTCTGATCATTCAGAATATGGTTGATGCAATGCATATCTTTGGTATCGATAATCCTAACATTGCGATTCTTTCTTTAGTAGAAAAACCAAGTTTCCACATGAAAGATACCGTAGAGGCCCAGACCTTGGTTAGACAGCATCAGGAAGAACCATTTGCTCATTGTAACCTTGTAGGCCCAATCCCTTATGATTTGATCATGAGCAAAGAAGCTGCCCGTTTAAAAGGTTTTGACTGCCCATACTGTGGAGAATTCGACGGAATCGTAGCCCCTGACCTTATGACAGGTAACCTTTTAATGAAAGCATTGAACATGAATGCTCGCGCAAACAGTCTTGGTATCATCGTAGGTGCAAAAGTTCCAATCGCGATCACAGGACGTAGTGATACAAAAGAACAGGCTTATCTTTCCCTTGCTGCTTGTGCTGTACTTGCACAGACAAAGAGATATCGCCCATAAGGAGAAACTTAACATATCATCATACATATGCCATAAGAAAACGGCCGTCACATTTTTGCGACGGCCGTTTTCATCTACTCTTCACTTTTATTATTGTTTTATATGGTGCTTTTCCTATTCCGGAATCTTACAGACATCCACCCAACCCTTGCTGGCAGATAAAGTTTCCAATTCCTCAATACTTAATCGCACTGCGCTGCTGGCATTGCCACAGGCCGGATAGACGATTTCAAATCGTTTTAAAGATTCATCCAGATACACATCTACACCATCTTTAATACCAAATGGGCAAACACCACCAACATCGTGACCAATCATCTCATTGACCTGTTCTCTGGTCAACATTTTCGCTTTTTTCTGAAAAGTTGCTTTGTACTTTCCATTATTTACTTTTGCATCTCCTGCACAAATAATCATGACGGCTTTATCATCTAGCAAAAAAGTCAATGATTTGGCGATTTTCTCCGGTTCTGTTCCTACCGCAACAGCTGCCAATTCCACAGTTGCACTTGAGATGTCAAATAACATGATACGATCTCCGTAACCTTTTTCTTCCAGATATCTTTTTGCTAATTCCAATGCCATAATTTTCCCTCATTCCTATCTCTTTTTCATATATTTTTTAAAATCTTCTGGCATCTCCGCCAGGATTTCAATCTTCCTATCTTCATACGGATGTTGAAATGCCACTTTATAAGCATGCAGTGCTGCTCTTTTTATTTCTTCATTCGCTTTTCCATATATTTCATCCCCAATCAATGGATGTCCCATCTCAGCCATATGGAAACGAATCTGATGCATTCTTCCTGTTTCAATCTGGACCGAAAGAAGGCTGCTTCCTTCAAGATTTTCTATCAATTGATAGTTTGTAATAGCTGTCAATCCTTTCTCTGCTTCCAAAGCCCGTCTCATTTTCAATTTATATCCATCTTCCTCATCGCGGTACTCTTCCATGGGAATCGTAACAACAGATGGCTCTTTTGATGGGAAATTTCCTTCAGCCAGAGCAATATATTCTTTTTTTATCTTTCCTTCCTGCCTTGCTCGAATCATGCGTTCTTTCGTCACACTATTTTTCGCAATTCCAAGAATACCTGAGGTATCTTTATCCAGTCTCCCAATTAAATGGATTCCACAAGATTCTCCCTTTGCCAAAAGATAAGCCTTGATGGCGCCGGCAAAGCTATCATATTTATGCCCAATGGAAGGATGAGAAACAATACCAGATGGTTTGTTAGCAAAGAGTAAATTATCATCTTCATATAAAATCTTCACGGGAATATCATAGGGAACAATACGATCTTCGCCTTCTTTATCATTCAGCATAATCTGCAAGAGTTCACCTGCTTTTACATGCTCTCGAACGGTCACCCGTTTTCCTTCCAGAAGAATGCCAAATTCCTCTTGTTTAATGGCTCGGATTTTTCGAGTAGTAAGAAGTAAATCTTCTCGTAAGATGGATAGAACTTCTTTTCCTTCTTCCTGATCAGAAATCCGATATTCTAAAAAATGTATCTCGTCTTTTTTCATAATTCTAATATCATTATTTCAATAACATAGTTTCTTATATCATAATTCTAACTTTTTCAATATGACTTCTTCTTTTTCTTTGCTGGTAAGCACCAGA
>JAUNNI010000029.1:5769-11458 GCA_030531555.1 Eubacteriales bacterium
CAGATAATAGCCATCTTCTACAAATGGAATCTCTTGTTGACAGACATCTTCCACTCCCAGCTTCCAATGATCTCTAAGCCCTTCCCCCTTCTTTTTGGAGATGACAGAAAAATAACTTAATCCCTCCGTCAAGCCTTTTCCCTTCCACTTGACATAGCTTTCATTATATGCCCAAAGCCGATAAAATTCTTCTTCCTCTTGGCCCTCCAGCCAGGAAGTCTCGTCTTGATGAAAAAAACGGACGGCAATTTTTCTTGTATTCGCATGTGCCACCTTTTGAAGGTCCAATCCATTTTCTGTGGATCCATAAGCACACACCCACCAATCACCACTGTGAGATACGTTATGGAAGACTTTTGGATATTCTTTAAAAAATGGTTTTTCATGGGGAGAAGCTTGCGCAATCGTCACTTTATTCCAAGGAAATTCCTCAGACATGTTGGAATCGGATAAATATTGTTTCAGACCATACAATGTCATTTTCTTTGAGCTGTTGCTTCCATCCATTCTGCCATAGTAAATATATATGCTCATTTTTCCACAACTCCTTTTATTGACCTCTCTGCATTATCATATCATATTTTCTTAAAATATGGTAAACTAGGAAGAGGGAAAAAATGTAATACATTTAGAAAAGAGGACAACATGGAGATCAAACAATTAGAATATGTGATTATGGCTGCTGAAATGGGCAGTTTCAACAAGGCATCCGAATTCTTATATACAACGCAATCCAATGTCAGTAAAGTAATCAACAGCTTGGAGGAAGAACTTGGATATAAAATCTTCCGACGACAGGGAAAAGGCGTTGTTTTAACCGATGCTGGAAAGGTTCTTTACGAACAGTCACAACAGATTATGGTCATGCTCAACAAATTTGCCACCTTCTCAGACCTGGCAGATAAAAGTTGCTTCCATATTGCCAGTGTGGTAAGTAATTGTCTGGCCTGGCATTTTTCTAACTTTATCAAAGATTACAAGGAAGAAGATCTTTGCCTGAAAATGTGGGAAGGCAGCATCACTCGCGTCATTGAATTGGTAGAACAGGGTGAAGTTGAGCTTGGCTTTGTTTACATTGGCGGACGCCAAAAAGACTCTTTTAAAACCATGCTTCAGAGAAAAGGTCTGGTTTTTGAACATCTTCTTCCTGCCAGGGTTGTTGTTAGTGTTGGACCAAACAATCCATTTTATAACAAAGACTTTGTGACAACCGATGAATTAAAAACTTTATCCTTTATTCGTTATCGTGAGGATAATCTTTCCAAGACATATCACCTACATCAATTGGAAGAAACTCTTCAGTTAAGACATGCCATGAATCATGCCGTGGAAGTGGATAGTGATTATGCGCTTCTCAACATCCTCACCTACACAGACTATGCTTATCTTTGTTATGGTGGAATCAGTGACGAAAACTACACTAGTCTCAATGACTTACGATCCATCCCTGTACTACTCGATGAACCTGACATCTCTCTTGGTTATATCAAACGCAAGGGGGTTCCTTTAACTTGTTACGCGGAAGACTTTTTATCCCGTTTACACCATATTTAAAATAGTAATATTTCAACCTAATTTTTATACAAAATAAACCGTATCACATCACGGAATGATTACCTATGAGAAATCCGAATAAGCGACAAAATGACCCTTATGCTATAATTTAGACATAGACATGAGACGGAAAAACATTTCCGAAAAAGCATAAAATTATGGTCAAAGGGGGATTATCTCATGAAAAAATTTGGACAGAGAATTCTTGCATTTGGTTTAGCAGGTATCATGGCACTCGGTGTAGCTGGATGTGGACAGAACAACAATAATACAGCTTCTGCTACTACAGAGGAGATTACTTCTGCAGAAGTATCTTCCGAAGAAAATGAAGTACAGGAGAATACACTTCATAAAATTGCTGTCATCGTTTACAACACAGACGATGATGAAGTAAGAATGTTCCGCAGCTATTATGAAGATTATCTTGAAAATACTTTTGACGTGGATTTCGTTTATTCCGACTCCATCTCTGATATTAATCAGGAAAAAGAATTTATTGACAATGCGAAGGCAGAAGGATGTGAAGGCGTCATTTCTTTCGTTTCCTACAATCTTCCAGAAATTGTTGATTATTGTGAAGATCTCTACTATGTAGCTGGTAGTACAAGTTATAGCGATGATATCTTTGAACAAGTAAAAGGAAAAGAGAATTTCCTTGGAACAATGAGCCCTACTTCAGAAGATGAGATTCAGGCAGGTGCTTCCATGATCGAAGCTCTTGGTGCAGAAAACGGTTCTTCAAAAAACTGGGTTGTATGTAGTGGTGGTTCACCTTTAGGAAACTTTGCACATAAACAGCGTTTAATCGGTATGTTAGATACATTGGAAAACAAACTTGGCTTCACACTCACTGCAAAACCTGAAGAAATCGCAGCAGCGAAAGAAAGCATGGTGATTGCAGAGAATCCTGCAGGCGGTAAAGTAACACTTGCTCCTGGATATTTCAGCCGTGAAGCTTTCCATGATTCTGTTGTAGCTACCATCGATGACAACACAGATATTGTTGCTTCTGTATGTAATATTCATCCAATTCTTACCAACATTGAAGAAACAGAAACTTCTGCCAATAAAAACATTAAAATCGGGGCTGTTGACTGCTTCAGTGACCAGAATGCAGATGCCATCAATAATCCAGATGCATCCGGCAATCCACAGATTGATTATATCGTTGGAAAATGTCAGGCTATGGGCGCTCCTGCTTTCATCGCTTTATACAACGCCATCACAGGACATGCTGATCTCGTTCGTAACAACAATGAAGCCTTCCGTTTATACCAGGGCTTCTGGACAGCATCTAACCCAGATGAGTACAATGAATTAAAAGTAAAAGCAGATAACATCTACACCAATGTGTACGGAAGCAAAGATATGATGGATGTTATGGCAATTTATAATCCAGCTGCAACATTTGCAGATTTTGAAAACTTTGTAAATAAAATTAATGAATAATAGTAAAAGGGCTGTCACTGAGTGGCAGCCTTTTACTATTATATCCCTTTTTCGTCTGACCAAAGTCTGCGCCTTGTCAGACGAACATCTGCTCCATTCGCTTTTCTCCTCCCGTAGCCAAAGTGTGGAGAAGGCCTTCGAATTGGCAGCGGGAGTGGCCTTTCATAAAAAAAGAGTTACCACACCATCAGATGCAGATAACTCTTTTTCGGATTGTTATGCGATTTTTAGGGACATTCGAAGGCCGATCGCCGATCCCCCGACCCCCTACTCTTCATTTACAATATTATTAACCCAGATATCACTCTTCACCATAAAATGTCCTACAAAACATTTGAGGAGTATGGTAAAGGTAACCAGGCAGAGGATCCAATGAATATCCATATTCACAAAATGTGTCAGTGCATAGGCAAAAGGTATTAAAATTACCCAGGTAAAGCCACTATCGAAAAGGAAGGTAATTCCTATTTTTCCACCGCTTCTTAAAGTAAAATATGCTGCATTGGCATAGCTTTCCATCGGCATGGTAATCGCCTGCACAATGATATAGAAGGTTGCCAGAGAACGGATTGCCGCCTCTGTTTTGTAAGCCATTGGAAATACGATTCCCACTGGCACGAGGGCAATGGCAGTAAGGGTAGAGACAAATACAGCAAATACAATCAATTTATTGGCACAATCTCTCGCTTCCTCAAAATGTCCTGCTCCCAGTCTTGCACCGATGATGATTCCAATAACGGAGCCCATTTGTACATATACTGCAGAGAAAAGATTGGTAATCGTTACAGCAATGTTTCTTGCAGCAACAACATCAATTCCTTTTACCGAGTAACATTGAGATACCATGGCCATTCCAAGGGCCCACAAAAATTCATTGAGGAGCAGAGGAAAACTTTTTATCACAATTCGTCGGATCAAAGAAGCAGGAATATGGAAAAAATGATGGAAGATTCCAATGATATAAGGATTTTCGGCCGGATGACGATGTACCCAGCTTATTACAATCAATGCTTCCACTGATTTCGCAATGACAGTTGCTATGGCAGCCCCTGCTACTCCCATTTCCGGGAAGCCACACTTTCCAAAAATCAAGGTGTAATCCAAAAACAGATTAATCACAATGGCTCCCATGGAAGCATACATGCAGATTTTCATTTTTCCGCACTCTCTTACCACGCTGCTGTAAGCTTGCCCTATGGCAAATGGAATCAAGCTCCAAATGATAATATTCAGGTATTCCATACCATAGGCCAGAGTGCTCGCTATTTTTTCCGGACTGTCCTTCTTGGATAGAAATAGGCCAATCAGTTCTGGACCAAATGTTTTTAAAATCAGCATACCGGCAAGAATCACCAGAACAGCCATGATCAATCGATACCTTACCGTGTACCTTTGCCCTTTCGTATCCTTTTTTCCAAAAAACTGTGTTCCAAAAATACTGGCGCCAGACATGGCACCAAAAATCGTAATGTTAAAAACAAAGATAAACTGGTTAACAATGGATACCCCACTCATGGGCAGTGTTCCCACTTTTCCAACCATAATATTGTCAATCATACTGACAAAATTAGTAATCAGATTCTGTGTCACCATAGGAATGATCATTCCTAATACATAAATATAAAATTCTTTTGATGCGATATATTTTTCTTTTAAATTCTTCATAGAAAAACGATTTCCTTTTCTTTCATGTAGAATACTATTCTAACATAAGCAAACTATTTCTTCTATTGGATTCCCTATATTCTTGGTAGAAATCATCCACTTTACAAGATTTCTTATCTAGAATTGTATACTCTGACTATTTTTTCTTAGATTTTCCCATAGTAAAATAATAATGGTTTATTTTGCCCTAAAATGAAAAGAAAGAGAAGGAGAATCTCATGTTATATTATGTTGATCAAAATGCTGTTTCCTCTGGAAATGGTTCCAAAGAATCCCCATTTCTTACGATTTCCGAAGCTGCAAGTTTAGCATGTGCAGGAGATGAAATCTTAGTAGCACCCGGAATCTACCGCGAGGAGGTTGTCCCGGCAAATGGAGGGATCGACGAAGCACATCGTATCATTTATCGTTCCCTGGAGAAAGGGAAAGCGGTCATCTTAGGATCTGAAAGCGTTAAGAACTGGGAGAAAGTCGAAGGTACTGTATGGCGTGCGGAGTTTGCAGCAGAATATTTTGCTTCTTACAATCCTTATACTACCCCGATCCAGGGAGATTGGTATTTTGCATCTAATCCACTACATACAGGAGAAATTTATCTTGGTGAAAAATCTCTTTATGAAGTAATGACTTTAGAAGAAGTAAAAAATCCAAAAGTATATGGAGCCTCCTGGGATCCGGAATTCACCGTATATTGCTACTACACATGTCAGGAAAATGGAAAAACTGTGCTTTATGCCAACTTCCATGAATATGATCCAAATCTGGAAGATGTGGAGATCAATGTGAGAAGACGTTGTTTCTTCCCAGAAAAAGAAGGTTTAAATTACATTACAGTCAGTGGCTTTACCATGGGCCGCGCTGCTACAAATTGGGCTCCACCAACGGCTTTCCAGGATGGCTTGATTGGACCTAACTGGGCCAAAGGCTGGATCATCGAAGACTGCGAGATCTATGATTCCAAATGTAGTGGAATCTCTCTTGGAAAATACTATCAAAAAAATAATAACAACAAATGGTCCAC
>JAUNNI010000029.1:11468-32587 GCA_030531555.1 Eubacteriales bacterium
ATGCCATCTGCCAGGCACAAAAAGAAGGATGGAGCAAGGAAACCATTGGCTCCCATATCATCCGCAACTGCCATATCCACCATTGTGGCCAGACTGGAATTGTAGGCCATCTGGGAGGCGTTTTCTCCTTAATCGAAGGAAACCATATCCATAATATCAACAACAAACAAGATCTGGCTGGAGCAGAAATTGGAGGCATTAAAATGCATGCCGCCATCGACTGCATCTATCGTAAAAATGAAATTCATCATTGTACCAGAGGACTTTGGCTTGACTGGCAGGCACAGGGAACCCGTGTTACACAGAATCTTTTCTACGAAAACACCCCACCACTTGGCACTGTTTTTGGAGATGATGTTCTTGCCGTCGGCGAAGATATCTTCGTGGAAGTATCCCATGGTCCTACACTTATCGACCACAACTTCCTCTTGTCCAAAGCATCTTTACGTTTACCAACCCAGGGCTGTGCCATTGTGCACAATATGATTGCCGGATCCCTTACTTGCATTGGAAAAGGTACTGACAATGGTGGAGTGGAATTCCCAACACCAAGATATACCCCATATCATTTCCCTCATGAGACAGCCGTTGCCGGTTTTATGACCATTCTCCATGGTGATATGCGTTTTTATAACAATCTTTTTATCCAGCAGCCAATCCGTCCGGATCTTGAACGATTTGCGGAAGAAAAGAGCAATGGAGAAATCCAATATGTATGTGGTACCGTTCCTTACGAAGCCTACCCAACCTATGAAGAATATGCCAGACGTTTTGAAGACATCAAACCGATGGATTCCAAGGATCGTGATCGTTTCTACGATCATCTTCCTGTTTACTATGAAGGAAATATCTATTTTAACGGAGCGAAACCTTGCTCCAAAGAAATGGATGCTGTGGTAGATAAAGAACATGAAATCACTTTCTCCATTGAAAAGACAGAGGGAGAAGCAAATGTCGTATCTAATGTTTTCGATTTGATTCAATCGATGGATTGCAAGATGATAACAAGTGAAAATTTAGGATACGCTTTTGAACCAGAACAGAGATTTGAAGCTCCAGACGGAAAAGAAATCGTATGTGACATCGACTACAACGGTGCTAAGAAAACAATGAATTGTCCAGGCCCAATCGGTCGATAAAAAGGTATTTATTATAAAAGGATAGAATTTATGATTATTCCAAAACATTATGAGAATCTCACGATTCTCCATGAAAATACTCTGCAGAATCGTGCTTATTATATCCCTGCAGATTGCATGAGAACGGATCTGGTAGAATATCGCCAGAATTCTCCACGTATGCAGCTACTAAACGGAAATTGGCTCTTCCGCTATTATCAAAGCATTTATGATTTGAAAGAAAGATTCTATGAAGAGAATTATCTTACCGAAGCCTATCAGGAAGTTACCGTTCCCGGCATGTGGCAAAACTACGGTTTTGACCAATATCAATACTGTAATTTTAACTATCCATTTCCTGTGGACCCTCCTTATGTTCCACAGGAAAACCCTTGTGGTGCATATATTCATCATTTTGAATATGAAAAAGATCCAAATGCTCCAAAAGCCTTTTTGGACTTTGAGGGTGTCGATTCCTGCTTCTATGTATGGCTCAATGGTAACTATGTTGGTTATAGCCAGGTATCCCATGCTCTTTCTGAGTTTGATGTGACCGAATTCATCCGAGAAGGACAAAATACATTGGCAGTCCTTGTCCTTAAATGGTGTGATGGAAGTTATTTAGAAGATCAGGACAAATTCCGCATGAGTGGAATCTTCCGCGATGTCTATTTGTTAAAACGTCCGGAAAATTTCATATTCGATTATTTTGTCAAAACAGAAATTTCAGAAAATCAGGCAAAAATCTCATTGGATATTGATTATTTTGGAAAGTCTCTTCCAGTGAAAGTGTCTCTTTATGATGCAGAAAATCATTTGCTTCTTTCTACATTTTTTAATGGTGATATCGATGCATGTAATGAACAGGACAAGAAAACTACACTCTGTGAAAAATCAAAAGGACAAGTGCAACTGTTGCTTGAAAATCCACACTTATGGACCAGCGAAAACCCTTATCTATATACCTTGGTTTTAGAAACGGAAGCAGAAACCATCACCGATTATCTGGGAATTCGCAAAATAGAAATCATTGAAAATGTAGTCCATATCAATGGAAGCCCTGTAAAATTCCGCGGCGTAAATCGCCATGATTCCGATCCAAAAACCGGTTTTGTCATCAATATTCCACAGATGATGCAGGATCTCACGCTGATGAAACAGCATAATTTTAATGCGATTCGAACCAGTCACTATCCAAACTCTCCGATTTTCTATCAGCTCTGTGATAAATATGGTTTCTTTGTCATAGACGAAGCTGACCATGAAAGCCACGGAACCTGGTCAGTATATTATGAAAAAGACGAAGAAAGCGAACGTTCTGCCCGCTGGAATGAACTGATTACAGATAACCCTGCTTTTAATGCTGCCGTCATGGACCGTATTCAAAAGCTGGTTATGCGTGATAAAAATCGTCCTAGTGTTATCATTTGGTCCATGGGAAATGAATGTGGCTACGGATGTACTGTGGAAAATGCTCTTGCCTGGACCAAATCCTATGATAAAAGCCGACTGACTCACTATGAATCTGCCTTCCACAAAGGCCGTGCCAGAAAATACGACTACTCCAATCTGGATCTTTACAGTCGCATGTATCCATCCTTTGAAGATATGATCTCCTATGCAGAATCCAAGCCAGATAAGCCATATATTCTTTGCGAATATTGTCATTCCATGGGAAATGGTGCTGGTGATTATGAAGATTATTTTGAGCTGATTGAAAAATATGACTGTATCTGTGGTGCTTTTGTCTGGGAATGGTGTGACCATGCCATTGACAAGGGGCAGATCATTAACGGAAGACAAGTATATCTTTACGGTGGTGACCATAAGGAATGGCCACATGATAGCAATTTCTGTATGGATGGCCTGGTTTATCCTGATCGAACACCTCACAAAGGATTATTGGAGTATAAAAATGTACATCGTCCGGCAAGAGTAATATCCTATGATTCTGTTTCCGGAAAGCTCACCTTGAAAAATTACATGAATTACTCGGATTTGGAAGATTATCTTACCTTACACTATGAATTGAATCAAGATGGTACTGTCATTGATCAGGGTACAATTTCGCAAGAAAAAATGCCATCTATTCTTCCAGGAAAAACCGGAAGTCTGTCACTTCCTCTTACCATCCCAGATAAGGGAATCTGTTACCTTAAACTTTTTTACCATTTGAAAGAGGGAGAAAATCTTAGAAATGCAGGTCATTTGCTTGGTTTTGATGAGATTCTTTTGCCAAATGAGGAAGGAAGAAATCAGCAGATTGTCTTTTGGGAGAATAAAAGAAAAGCGCTTCTTGATATGCAAAACATTTGCATCGACGAGGAAGATGATCGTTTTCTCATCCTAAAAGGAAAGGATTTCATTTACCAGTTTAATAAACTAACCGGACTTTTCCATAAAATCACATTCCAGGGTCAGGAGATCATTGAAAAACCTATGGAAATCAATCTTTGGCGTGCACCAACCGATAATGATGCCACCATAAAAGAATTCTGGTATAAAGCTATGTATCATATTGCTGTTGCAAGAGCTTATGACTATGATGTGATAGAAAAAGAAGATCAGGTAGAGATTCTCACAAATCTTTCCATGACTGCTCCAACGATTCAGCCGATCATGCATCTTCAGCTCATGTGGACAGTTTATAAGAATGGACAGATTACCGTTCATATGGATGTGAAAAAGAACGAGGAATTCCCAGAGTTGCCTCGTTTTGGTCTCCGCCTCTTCCTGCCAGACAGTTTTCAGCAGGTTAGCTATTACGGACTCGGACCAGAAGAAAGTTATGTGGATAAACGACACGCATCAAGCCATGGTCTTTATCACAGCTCTGTTACCGATCTTCATGAAGATTATATTAAACCACAAGAAAATGGAAGCCATTGGGACTGCCAGTATGTCATCTTGGAAAACAAATCGACAAAGTTGAATGTATACGGAAGGAAACCATTCTCCTTCAATGCGTCTCCATATACCGGCGAAGAGCTGACCACAAAAGGTCATAATTTTGAACTTACACCTTCTGGATACACCGTCTTAAATGTAGATTATAAACAAGATGCCATTGGTTCCAACAGCTGTGGTCCAAGGCCAAAAGAAATCTATCGCTTTGAGGAAACCGAATTCACCTATGATATGAGCTTCCTGCCAGAATAAGAAGGGAGGAAGTTGGGTATAGCCTGACATTTATAATTTTAATCTCCATTCACTTTCAAACTTTCGTCGCCAACAAGTGGAGAAGGCCTTCGATGTGGCTTCGGGTCTGCCGTGAACCTTGTCTGACGAACTGAGTGTAACGAAGTGAGGAGTTTGGTGGTAGGCAGTGCGAAAAAGCGAATGAGTGAAACAACATTAGACGGAGCAACGAAGGACGGATGAGTGGTTAATCGAGTGGAAAATATAAAAAAGTGGAAGGGATCCGTTTCGAATCCATTCCACTTTCGGATATTATATTCGATTTTCAGGGCCATCGGAGGCCGTTTCTAATAAAACTAAAACTCAAGTTCTTTGCTACCATATACAATAAATGTAATGATAAAAGAAACAATCACATAAGCTGCCAAGAGGGCAATGCTCTTAACACTTTTCAGATGTCCAACCAAAGCAGTAACTGTATACTGATCAAGATGTAACCATTTCAGTAACTTCATGTTAGCAAGTACACTAACAGCAATATTAATGATATCAAAATTGAAAATCGTAAATATTACATAACCAATTGCCAATGACTGGAATGCAAAGATGAAGATCATGGAAATGCTAATGAAAACCACAAAACTAATCCAATTACGGATTGCATCTTTTGTAAAGCCCATGATGAAGGTATTCACTGGAATCTGACGAATGGTACCAATCGCATAAGCAATTCCTACCATAACCGCCATATCGATTGCAATGAGAATGACAATTTCAAACCACTTTGCAAAAACGATTTTTCTACGGTTCACACCCACTCCGATACCAAGCTGCATTACTTTGGCTTTCAAATCATCTCCGAAAATATAAGCCATTTCAATCAGTCCAATAAAGAACTGAGTTGCAGAGCAGAAAAGTGTAAATGACAATTCATAATATCTCTTGTCACCAAATGAACCACCAGTTGCAAAATAAATGGTTGCTGCCTCGGCAGCAAAAATCAGGAGTAAGATAATATATCTTGGAACTCTACTGGAAATTCTACTAAAATCTGCACGAATCATCTTATTCATTTTCCTGACCTCCTACTACATTAAAGTAATAATCTTCCAGGGAAACGGTTTCTTTCTTTTCCCCCTGAATTTCAATTCCAACATGTTCTAAGACTTCTTTTGCCATCTGAATATCAGAAGATTTCAGTTTAATGTATTCATATTCACTTTCTACACTAAGATCTTCCTGAGAAAATACATTGGCAATCACACCATCATTTAAGATTGCAAAACGGTGTGCTGTATTCTGTAATTCTCCAAGAATATGGGAAGAAATTACGATGGTTGTTCCGTATTCTTCGTTTAATTTTTTTAATACATTACGAACATCTGCAATTCCCTGTGGATCTAAGCCGTTGGTAGGTTCGTCTAAGATGATAATTTCTGGATTGCCAAGCATGGCAGCAGCAACTCCTAAACGCTGTTTCATACCTAAAGAATATGCTTTAAACTTTGATTTTACGTCTTTCAGGCCAACGATTTCAAGAACACGATTGATTTCCGCTCTTGCTCCTTTTACCCCTTTTAATTTACAATAATATTTCAGGTTCTGTTTCGCTGTCATATATGGGAAGAAATGTGTGCCAATGAAGAAACCAATTTTGGCTCTTCCCTGTTTTAAGGTGTCTCCTTCGTCGCCAACGAAAAGTGTGCCACCCTGAAATTCCGATAAACCAAGAATGGTTTTGAAAATTGTAGTTTTACCTGAACCATTCTTACCAATCAGACCATAAATCTCGCCTTTTTCAATGTCGAGATTTACCCCTTTGAGAACTTTACTCATTCCGTATCTCTTTGTCACATCACGGAGAGAAATAACAATATCACTCATTCTCTATTCTATCTCCTTTTTATAATTACATTTTTCAAAATATACCACATATAGTATAACACTTTCGAGTGAATTAATCTATATTGTGTATCCTTTTCTATGGGGAAAATAGTTAATTTTTGTTAGTAAACTGTAAAAATTCATCTCCCAATGCTTCGCTCTCACGGATGACTGTCTTAATGGCTCCTTCTGCATTTACTAAGAAGGCATAGATTGGCTGTCCTTCCACGCGTTTCGCAAAAACATCTGCATAGATTTTTAAGATATCTTTAGGATCTAAACCATTTCGATGCATACTAAGAATGAACTCACAGCTAAGCTGTGCAAATGTCTCAGCTCGTTCAAAGTAAGTCTCAACCCCCTGGATTTTTTCTATGATTCGGTGGGATTGCACAATCTTCTTTACCGGAAGATCTTTCAGTTTACGGATGGACTCCATGGACTGAACAAAACTGGAGACATAGGTTGGTTCCACAGAAAACGGATCGGTTGTACAGGCAATTCCGGTGCTTTCCGATGCAAATAAAATCTGATTAATTTCATCATAGTAGGAAACACTACATTTGGTATGACCTGGTGTTTCGATGACACGGAAACAGATATCTCCCAAATCGATTTTGCTTCCTTCTGTCACCAAAAGATCCACTTTGTAATCTTCTAATGGATAGCCTACTACTTCGTGTTCCGGATCCATTTCCTCATAATTCTGAGCTGACATACCCATCATAAACTGACGCACGGATTCTTTCGCTAAGATTTTTGCCGCATGAGGATGCGCACAAACGACAACATCTGGCCATGCATGACGAAGTGCCGGTACTCCACAAACATGATCATAATGAGAATGGGTTAATAAGATATAATCTAAAGGACGGTCGCCCAATTCCTTTTTCAGATCTTCCACAAGCTGTGGAGAACAATACTCCATTCCTGTGTCAATTAAGGCTGTTTTTTCGCTTCCGATAAAAAGGGTTGTATCTCCTTTAATATAGCCATCCGGCTGAATAATTCTTGGCATTTGTTTTCTCACTTTCTATCTTAATTTTCTAGATTTTTTACATATCATTTCCATTATAGACCCATTTTTCAAAAAAACCAAGATTGCTTTACGATAAAATCCCCTCTTTTTTTGAATATGTGGTATTCTATGATAACAGAGTCAAAATATGACACCTATGTACGCAAAGCAAACATCCCGTAGATGTTTGTGTGCTGGATGGTGTAGTATGATATAAGATAACAGGGGGAAGAACAACGATGAATATCTGGGTGACAAGACATGGACAAACGAATCTTAATAAACAGAAACTGATGCAAGGACTGATCGACGAGCCTTTAAATGAAACGGGAATCGCACAGGCAAAGGCTGCCAGGAAGCAAATCGGTGATGTGACATTTGATGCTGTCTATGCCAGCCCTTTAGATCGCGCAATCACCACGGCATCTATCATTGGAAATGTAGATAAATCAGAAGTCATCATCGATCCAAGAATCATCGAAGCTGACTTTGGAAAATATGAACAGAGAAAATACTGGCTCATGGGACCATTTATGACTTTGTACTGGGCTCTTCCAGAAGTTTTCCCTGCTCCAAAAACGGTGGAAACCATCGCCTCTTTAGTAAAAAGAAGTTCTGAATTTTTAAAAGAGCTGGAAGAAAAAAATTATGAAAATGTCCTGGTCACTTGTCATGGTGGCATTATTCGTGCACTTTGTGGATACCTGGAGGATCAGGAAAATGGCATTGTCTGGAGACCAAAACCCCATAACTGCGAGATTCGTATCTATGAATCCTTAAATGGAAACCATCGAAGGATTCAATAAGTTTCCAATCTAAAAATCTACTTTTATCACAAATAAAGCGCCGACAGAAGCATTATTTTCGCTTCTTCGGCGCTTATATTCATTATTTTATCATATGACCAGGCTTATTTTAAAGCAGATAAATCGAGCTGATCGAATCCGTCAAGAAGCTCTGCCACCAATGCTTTCATGCGATCGATATCGCCTTCTCTCTCACCTTCCATATTAAGTGGAAGTAATGGATCATGTAAGGACATACGAAGGAGTAACCATCCTTTGATGTCTTCTCCTTTAAAGCTGATGCGGATTCCTTCGAAAGAATTTGGAACTACCATAAGGCCTTTTTCTTTGGCACGTTCTTCAAATGCTTTTAACACTTCTTTACCATAAGCACCAAATTCTTCACATTTAATCTTGAAACGCATCTCTGTTTCTTCAAATGCAGGTTTTAATGCTTCAATGTAGCTGCCTACTGCACGGTTTTCTTTCTTTGCTTTTGCTGCAAAAATAAGAAGTTTTACTGCAAGGAATGCACCATCATCAAGATAATAGTTTTCTTTTAAAGCACCATGTCCGGAAGTTTCAATGGCAAGTGGAGAAACGATACCAGCTTCATTTAATCGCTTACATTCGTTGATTACATTCTTGTAACCTCTCTTGAATCTGTGCTGTTTCATACCAAGGTTGCCTTCTAAGAATTCCTGAAGTCTGTCACTGGTTACAGAGTCGGTTACTACAGTAGATCCAGGGTATTCTTCTGCAAGGATCGCTGCCATCATAGCGATGATCGCATCACGGTTTACTTCAGAACCGTTAGATAATACTGCGGACATACGGTCTACGTCTGTATCAAAGATGATACCAAGATCTGCTTTGTTAGCAAGAACAGCAGATTTGATTGCTTCCATCGCCTGTTTATTTTCTGGGTTTGGAATGTGGTTAGGGAAGGTTCCATCTGGCTCTAAGAACTGGCTGCCTGTTGTATCAGCACCCAGTGGTTTTAAAACCTTTTCTACAAAGAAGCCGCCAGCACCATTTCCGGCATCCACAACGATTTTAAGACCTTTTAAAGGCTCTTCATAATTATCAGCATTTACTTTTTCACGGATGATATCCACAAGATGTGTACTATAACAGGAAATAATATCCACATCAGAAGCAACTGCATCTGTTGTTACCACTTCAAGTCCTTCTGCAATAGTAAGGATTTCTGTGATATCATCATGCTCTAAGCCACCTTCATTATCGAAGAATTTCATACCATTACGGTTAAATGGGAGGTGGCTTGCTGTGATCATGATAGATCCATCAAACTGGAATTCATCATAGATTGTTGACATAAACATGGATGGAGTGGATGCAAGGTGGCTATCCATAGCTTTCGCACCCTGTCCCATGATACCTTTTAAGATACCTTCTTTTAAAATTTCAGCGGTAATACGGGAATCATGGCCCACGCCGATAGTAAGGCTTTCTTTTTCAACGCCTTTTTTCTTAGCCAGCCAAAGAACAAACGCCTGCGCAATCAGGTTGGCATCATCCGGTCTGAAATTGACAGCCTCATCTGCAATACCCTCAGCAGCGATTCCTCGTACGTCAGTTCCATTTTGTAATTTCATTAATTTCATTTTCTTTATTCCTCCTGTTCATAAAAAATAATGATTCATTTTTCCTAATTGTTTTTCTATTATATCAAATTTTATGATATATGTCTTCTTCCTTTTCGCGTTTTAGGATATCTAAGCCGAAAAAGAATGTAATACACTCTTTACATAAGATGCTGCTGCCTGTAAATCCTTCTCATCAGGATGAGAACGAGAATCTAAATGTCTTTTGTAACCTTCATCATTGAGATAATGGACATGATCTTTCGGAAGACTTCTTCTCTTTTCTGTGCGGGACTCTTCGATCTTTCCCTGGCATAAAAAGCAGCCCAGTAAATTACATTCTTTTGCCTCTGCTTTTACATTTTCCAAAACCCTTTTTCCATATGGACTGTCCGGATAGTTTCCCAATGTCCCAATTAATAAGACATTTTTTCCTTTTAAAGACCGCATCAATTCCAGGCTGGCATCATCCATGCTACCTCTTCGGCACCAAAAACCTACAATATGAAATTCGACATCTGAAATCTCAATGGGATCCTTCATCCAATATGGAGTATCATATCTTTCAATGATCCCCTCATCCTCTATTGCCTCAGCAATGTAATCCATCACTTTTCGGGTGTTTCCTGTGACAGAGGAAGTATACATTACAATTTTTTTCTTACTCATCTTCTTTCCTCATCATTCATTTCGATACAACATTTCAATGATACATTTGAATATCTATCAGCATTGTCTTTTTTACTACTATATCATATTTCCATTTTATGTAAAAGAAAGTGCTGATTTTTATGAATATGGGCCTATCATTTTACCATTCTTAAAAATACACCAATGATATAATAAACTATCATATTAGGAGAGAGGACTAAAACTATGGGTACAATTTTAGAGAATTTACATAAGTTTCATATCCAAACCGCAGTGGATGATATTCATGAGAATGGAAATCCAAATATTAATACCGATCACAAATTAGAATCCATCTATCGTTGCCGCCTTTGTGGTTATGTCTATGACGAATCGAAAGAAGGAAAACCTTTTACCATGTTGCAGCATTGCCCAGTTTGTGGAGCGGTTCTTCTTTCCTTTGAACAATTAAAATAATCGCATCCTATTAAGAGAATCGCATTTTCTTTTGCGATTCTCTTTTTTTATAAATAAAAATCAAAATTTTACAACTTTAATGTATCAAAGTTTTAGATTTTATATTATAATAGAAAGGAATCATTTCTTTATGAAGCCTTGTGATTTTGCCGGAAATATGATAAAAATGAATGGTAGTTTATCAACCACCCCATTTGCGTTAGATTGGAGTTTATTTTATGATACACATTTGGGATACCAAAATACCTCAGTTAACCGGCAATGAAATCCGAAAAACATATATTTACTTGCCGGATTCTTATGAAACCGAGGAAGATCAGTACTATCCGGTTTTATATATGTTCGATGGACATAACCTTTTTTTTGATTCAGTGGCTACTTACGGAAAGTCCTGGGGATTAAAAGAATACATGGATTATACTGAAACACAGCTTATTATCGTTGCTACAGAGTGCAATCATAATCCAGATCATGGACGTCTGAAAGAGTACTCACCTTATAGCTTTATGGCACCGGATATCGGCATGATCTATGGTAAGGGTCATATTTACATGGATTGGTTAGTAAATGAATTAAAGCCTGCCATTGATAAAAGTTTCCGTACCATTCCCGATCGTGAATATACGATGATCGCCGGCAGCTCCATGGGTGGACTGATGAGTCTTTTTGCCATCACCACTTACAATCATGTTTTTTCAAAAGCCGCATGTCTTTCCCCATCCATCTGGTTTAACACATCGAAATTAAAACGAATGATAAATCGTGCGAAAATGGCTCCTGATACGGTCATTTATATGGATTATGGCTCGGAAGAAATGGCAAATCATCACAATATGCGTTCTCGATTCGCTCATACGGTTTGTGATCTTATTTTGCAGGGCGTCAATGTACAAAGTCGTGTCATTCCATACGGGGAACATAGTGAAGCCAGCTGGGAACGACAGATTCCATTTTTTATGGAAACCTTACTTTACGGTATTTATCCGGAAGAGGAATTTTTAGAGGATATTGAAAAATATCATGAAGATATAAAATCCAGTGACTCTTTCGATGAAGATGAATAAAATATGTTAAAAAAGACCAAATAATAATTCAGGAGGATTTTACCAATGGAAAAGAGATATATGAAGGACTATAGCCCTTCCTTAAATAAAGACTGTGAAATGACAGTCTATGGCCATGCAGGACGTCCAGTCCTCTTCATCCCGTGCCAGGATGGCCGTCATTTTGACTTTGAGAATTTCCGCATGACAGAATACTGGGGCAAATGGATCGAGTCCGGTAAAGTTATGGTTTATTCCATCGATACCATCGATTTAGAAACATGGTCCAACAAAGGCGGCGACCCAAGATGGAGAATCGAACGTTTCGAACAGTGGATCCATTATATCACTGACGAAGTATGTCCATTCATCAAAAGTGATGTGAGTGAAAGAAATGGTTCTTACTACGAAGGCGGTATTTTAGTATTTGGCTGCAGCCTCGGAGCAACACATGCTGTAAACCTTTATCTTCGTCGTCCAGACCTCTTTGACCGTCTCCTTGCTTTAAGTGGTATCTACAGCTCCGCTTACGGCTTTGACGATTACATGGATGAGTTAGTATATCAGAACTCTCCAGTTCACTATATTCCAAACCTTCCACAGGATCACTACTATATCGACATGTACAATCATCAGAAGAGTGTTATCTGCGTTGGTCTTGGTGCATGGGAGATTCCAGATACTACAAGACAGCTTGATGCTGCATTAAAATCCAAAGGAATCAACACATGGGTTGATTACTGGGGATATGATTGTAACCATGACTGGGATTGGTGGTACAAACAGGTAGAATACTTCGTACCATACCTTCTTGACGAACGTTAATCTCGACAAACGGGAATTTGTTTTTATCTAAGATTTTTAAAATTTTTATTATATTAAAATTAATAGAAAGAAAGGGTATATAAGAATGAAAAATGTTGTATTTATTTCTCCGAACTTCCCAACAAACTATTGGATGTTCTGCCGTGAATTAAAAAATAATGGAATGAACGTTTTAGGTATCGGAGATCAGCCTTACGATGAATTAACACAGGATTTAAAAGATAGCTTAACAGAATATTACAAAGTTAGCAGCCTTGAAAATGATGACGAAGTATATCGTGCAATCGCTTTCTTCATCTTCAAATATGGCAGAATTGATTGGTTAGAATCCAACAATGAATACTGGTTAGAGCGTGATGCGAAGTTCCGTACAGACTTCAACATCCAGAGCGGTTTCCAGGTAGCTGATATTCCACGTATCAAATACAAATCCAAAATGAAAGAATTCTACACAAAAGCTGGTATCCCAGTTGCTCGTTATCACATCGTTGATAATTTAGAAGGCTGCCTTAACTTCATCAAAGAAGTTGGTTATCCTGTTGTAGCAAAACCAGACAATGGCGTAGGTGCTTCCCATACATTTAAGATTTCCAATGATGATGAAATGAAAAAATTCATCGATGAAAAATGGGATGATACCATCTACATCATGGAAGAATTCATCAATGCAGAAGTTAACTCCTACGATGCAATCATCGACTCCAATGGAGAACCTTTATTTGAAACAGGTAATATCACTCCAATGTCCATCATGGATATCGTTAACAACGCTGACAACTCCATCTACCATATCTTAAATGAACTTCCAGATGACACTAGAGCTGCCGGTCGTGCAACTGTTAAGAGCTTCAATGTTAAGAGCCGTTTCGTTCACTTCGAATTCTTCCGTTTATTAGAAGATCACGAAGGTCTTGGAAAGAAAGGCGATGTTATGGCTCTCGAAGTAAATATGCGTCCATGTGGCGGATTTACTCCAGATATGATCAACTTCGCACACAGCACAAACGTATACAAGATCTGGGCAGATATGATTGCTTACGACAGCACACTTACACCAGTTGGTGACCATCAGTTCTGTGCTTACGCAGGCTTAAGAGATGGTAAAAACTTCGTAATGTCTGATCAGGATATCCTTAATAAATACGGCGACCACATCAAGATGCATGACCGTCTTGCTGATGTTCTTGCAGGTGCTATGGGTAACCAGTACTATATTGCAACATTCAAAACAGAAGAAGAAATGAATCAGTTCTATGCTGATGTATTAGCTTGCAAATAAAAAGATGATAATGGCCAGACGATACATTCATTGTATCGCCTGGCCATTTTTTTGCTTATTGCTTTCTGGTGTTGCTTTCTGCCGCCCATTCCCCCTTCGTCTGACCAAAGGCTTCGCCTTGTCAGACGAATATCTGCTCCATTCCCTTCTCCTTCCGGAGCCAAAAAGTGGATGCGGCCTTCAAATTGGCAGCGGGCGTAGCGAGAAAATCGTAAAACAATCCGAAAGGAAACTTAATTCTGTTGGTGTGGTAAAACAAAAAACTAAAAAGGCCGATTTCACATAAATGTATAGAATTTCATGAATCAGGTGTGGGAGCGAATGTTTTTTCTTGAGCGTACACACCTGATTTTTGAAATTTTATTTTCAATCAATGGAAAAAAGGCCTTTCATAAAAAAGGAGTTACCACACCATCAGGTGAGAGTAACTCCTTCTCGGATTGTTTATCGATTTTTAGGGACATTCGAAGGCCACCTACACTCTATTAGTGCACAATAGAATGAATCATCCCTATGGAAATACAATTATGGTTTAAGGCGTGAATATCGCTTCCTTCTGTCTCATCAATGCATTCTTCAATATTGACATATTTAAAGAATTTTCCTTCCTCATTGTCATCCACCTGCACATGATCCAGATAGTATTCTGTTTTTGCCGGAAAGCGGTCCCAGAGAATTCCCTGGGTTTCTTCTGGCTGACAGCCTGGGAAATTCACATTCCAGATTTCTGTCAAGGACATTTCCTGCTCTAAAATTCCTTTGGTAACGATGGAAAAATACTTTTTCACATTGGCGAGATCAGATTTCATTTTGGTAGAATAAGCAATGGCTGGAATACCATGTAAGAGCCCATCCATAGCTGCCCCTACTGTTCCGGAATATGCGATATCATATCCCACATTGTAACCATTGTTTACGCCGGAAAAAACAATATCTGGCTTTTCTTCCATAATGACACGGCAGGCAGCCTTTACACAGTCTGCAGGAGTACCATCTACGCTGTAAGCATGAACACCTTCTACTGGAAAGTCTTTTTCCTCCTGAATCTTCATGTATCCATGCACACTGATCTTATGGGACATGGCGCTGCACTGATTCATTGGTGCCACAACCCAAACTTCTCCAAATTCTTTTGCTAAATCTGCAAGACAGGCAATTCCTGCTGCATGAATTCCATCATCATTAACTACTAAAATCCTCATTTTTTTCTCCTATTTCTCTTTTTTGATATAAAATATGACAATTTTTATTAAAAGATGTGACAAATGTCAATTTACTCTTTTTTTATCTTTCTATATAATGAAGCCATGAAATGAAGCAGAGCATTTCATAACATAATAATCTCACATTAGTTGGTATTCAAATTGTTTTTGACCTCCTCCCAATAATAACAGTAAATCCCCCCTTTACTAAAAAAGAAACAATCTTGAATATAAATCTAATGATTCACGTGAAATAGTCTGACCACAGGAGCGCAATATGATGGTCAGGCTATTTTACGTTATATCAGATATTTTTTCCATCCATGTACTTTTTCTTTCACGACGCCCTCCCAGCAATTAATATAAGTCATCAATAAAAGACTTATTTTTTCTCTTGTTTTTGGGGAAAGAGCTCCGACTCTTTTCATCATTTTCTGAAGGGATTTTATGCCACCTTCATAAATTTCTGTAAAAGTCTCCACTTCCGTAGCTTCCAAAACTGCAAAAAGATCGCATATGATTTCTTCTCGGTCCTCTTCTTCAATGGATTCTAGCCATTCCTTAACTGCCTGGTCCGCAACATAGGCCGTTCGGGAAAGATCCTCGATTTGTTGGAGCTCTGGTCCAATCATCTCCCAAGTAAGCAAGTCATGTTGCATGATATTTATGGCCTGACTGCTGATAATCACTGGTTTTGTACTATGATATAATAACATTCCTATGATGGAATCCTCTGGGATTATACGTACAATGCGATTTTCAATCCTTTTGTAACCTTCTGTCTCAAAAAAGTCTTGGAAAAATCCTGGTCCATCATTGTTATACACGGTAAGAATTCTATTTTGAATATCCGAATTACAACAGGCAGCAGCATAGACTGCCAGATTACCTCCTTTGGAATGTCCACCAATTCGAATCTTTCTTTTGCTTCGATCCAAGATCTCATTCAGAAAATTAACTGCTTCTTTCTGGGCGGATACCACCGAATTGACCATATAAAAATCTTCTTTCCAGCCGACAATCGTGTCATCCGTTCCTCGGAAAGCAACAAAAGAAGTCTCATCCGGCAAGATAATCTCCATGGCAGAAAACTGGATATTGATGGTGGTATCGATATGATTCACATAGTTTTTTACAATGAGATTTCCAAAACGTTCCGTCTTCGCCATCTCTCTCATGAAGTATGGAGCATTTTTTATCAATGATTTATCACGGTTCAAATCCTCTTCCGTATATATTTGGAAGAAAAGATCACTGATTTCACGAATAGTCAGCACATTACTTCTGGCTTCTTCAAACACTTTATCCACATTAACATAGGAAAAATTGCAAAGAGCCAGATTATCGATATGGTGAAAACCATCTTGAAGAATAGAAAGGTCTCCTCTCCAGGAAACATAATCATAAAGATTTCCCATAGTTTACCTCCACTTCATAATTGCTATAAATTTTACTCAATCAAAGCTTTTTTCATCCAGGAATCCCGGAAAAGTCGAATCAGGAAGATACTGCCTCGGAAGGCAAGCTCAATACACATGGCAATCCAGAAGCCAAGCAATCCGTATATTGGAATGAAAAATGTAGATAATACAATACGAACGCCCCACATGCTGGCAAGATTCATGATACTTGGGAAAAGAGTGTCTCCCGCTCCACGAAAAACGCCTGCGCAACAAATAGAAGCCGCAAATAATGGTTCTGCAAAAAGCTCTACACGAAGAACTTTAGTCCCCAGCATGGCCACTTGCGGATCACTGGTCAGCAAATGGAAAACAAATGGGGATAGGATGTACATGAATATGGCAGCAAGCCCCATTAAAAACATACCAAGGAATACGGTTAACCTGGAAAATGATTTGGTCAAATCTCTTCTGCCAGCCCCAATCGTCTGTCCGATGATGGCGGTGGAAGCTGCCCCGATTCCATATCCCGGCATATAACATAAACTTTCTGCAGTCACTGCCAAGGAGTTTGCCGCCACAGCGATGGTACCAAGCGGTGAAATCAAACGGGTGGCAAAGACATAGGCACTACACAAAAAAACATGGTCCAAAGTCATAGGAACCGCGATTTTTACGGCAGTGTAGATGGTTCTTCTCTTCCATTTCCAGCTTCCTTTTTTCTTTAAATTTAAGATAGGAGAACGGACACACAAAGCATACAGCATAATGAGAGAAACCACAACTTCGGAAAGTGTCGTTCCCAGCGCTGCACCTCTTACTCCAAGACCAACTCCCGGAATCCATAGATGAATCATCCCCAGCTCTACCATTCTGCTTGGGAAGATAAAGAAAAAATTAAATACTACATCTAAAAGACAGATAAAAGCAGACAAAACACTTGGTGTCTTCATATCACCGCTACACTGCATCATGGCTGCACATAGCTGTCTTACCTGAGCAAATGGCAGGGAACAAGCATAGATAAAAAAGTAGATACTGGCATTTTTCAGGATTCTTGCCTCTCCACCTAACCAAATGGGCAGATAAGGGCTAATTCCTGCACCCACTGCCATCAATGCAAGCCCACATAACAACAAGATGACCAGCGACTGTCTTAAGACATTTTTAGCTTCCTCTTTCCTTCCAGCGCCCACCAGCTGGGCAACCTGTACAGAAAATCCAGAGGACATGCCGATACACATACCGTTCATCAGCCAGGTGGTGGACACCACCAATCCAATAGCACCAGTTGCTTCCGCGCCAAGGCTTCCCACCATTCCAGCATCAATATACTGCATAGCGATGGAGGTAAACTCCGCCAGGATTGCCGGAATACTCAAAACAAGAATCAACAAGATTTCCTGACCTCTCGTCGTTTTCTCCTGTTTTAAAAATTCTTCTAAACTATATTTTTTCATTGAATCTCCTGTCATGAAATTTCGATTATTTCCATGCTATTTTATCATATTTCAAAGGGAAAAGAAACGGAGGGAGTATCGCAGCTTTTACTACATAAGAAAAACTGCAATGCTCCCTTTATGTTTAGCATTATAGATTAATGAGTGCCAATGAAACCATAATGAGACCAATGGCGATCACTTTCTTTTTACTCAAATGCTCTTTAAAGAAGAGCAAGCTGACAATGCTGATAACCACAAGAGTCATAACACTATAAACCGGATATACGATCACTGCTTTCATCTGATGGAGTGCCAGCAGAAGGAATCTGGCCGACAGATAGTTAGGAATTCCAATTACAATCCCACATAAGATATCATATCGACATATTTTCTGCTTTTCTTTGATCCAAAGAGCAAAAGCACAAAGTGCCGCTGCCGCAAACGTATAAAAGAGATAGGCATCCTTTAAATTACTTTGTCCCAATTTATCATAGATATTTGCTGTGGAATCTGCAAATCCGCTGCAAATGAGCAAAATGATAAGCAATAACTTATAAGTCGCAGCTCCACGTTCCTCTTTTTCAAAATGAATGATAAAAATGGATATGATTGCCAGTGATACTCCCAAAATCTGCATGATTTTCGGTCTTTCACGGAAAACAAAAATCGCCATCAAAGTGGGAATTAATACCCCTAGTTTCATAAAAGTTGCGGATAAAACCACTCCATTTTTCTTAATATTTTGTTCCAGCAAAACAAAATTCGCAAGATACAAAATGCCGGTAAGCAACCCCAATCCCAAGGCAACCCCAATTCCAGGTCCCCATAAAAAAAGGGGCTGCGATCCCATAAACATAAGGGAAAGCGCAGCACATGCGATATAGTTTGTGAAGAACATACCCATATTATTCTTCACATAACCTTCGCTGCAACGCATAAAAGTAGATACCATGGCACTACTGAGAATCGCAAGCCCTAAATATATCATTTTTTCTTTTCTCCCCGAAACACAAGAAATTTACTGATAAAATAATTACCAATTAATACGAAAACCGTTGTGAGTACCTTTCCTACCATGGGAGATTGATGTAGTATGCTGTGAAAGAAATACACTCCACCCACTTCAATGGCCATGGTTCCCAATCTTGCGCCGCAAAATTTGATCATCTCACCAATCATTTCCCCGAAAGAATTGGTGTGGGAACGGAAGACAAACCATTTGTTTGCAACATAAGCAAATAAGATAGCAGAAGCTATAGAAAGCACATTACTTATGGTGATACCCAAATCGGAATTTCCCAGAGAGGTGCCATAACATAAGATAGCAAATACGACAAAATTCACCAAAGTGGTACAGCCACCAACAAAAATATATCGAAACACCTCACTGTTTAAAATCCTTTTCAACGTTTGCATATTCTTAGATTCTTGGTTTTACCTGTGCATTAATATCATCATATAATTTCTGGATTAAGCTCATGATATCTTCCACAGCTGTATCAACAGAGATGAGTTCGGATACACTCTTATCTCTTGTCTTTAATTCAACCTGACCATTTTTGATATTCTTTGGTCCAACAACAACACGTACTGGAACACCAAGAAGATCAGCATCAGCGAACATGAAACCTGGACGTACATCACGATCATCGTAAATAACTTCTACGCCACGGTTCTGTAATTCTTCATATAAACGATCTGCAGTTTCTTTGCATTCTGCGTTATCTACACGCATACAGCAAAGGTGAACCTGCCATGGAGCGATGGAGATTGGCCAGATTGGGCCGTAATCATCGTGGCTTGCTTCACAAACAGAAGCTGCAAGACGGCCAACACCGATACCATAACAGCCCATGATTGGAGTCTGTTCAACACCATTTTCATCGGTATATGTCATACCCATGCTCTTGGAGTATTTTGTTCCTAACTGGAAGATGTTACCCACTTCGATACCACGGCTGATCTTGATTGTTTTCTTGCCACAGCATGGACAGATGTCGCCAGTTCTGATCTTAGAAACATCCACGTACTCCACATCACCGATATCACGTTTAATATTAAGGCCTGTATAGTGATAATCTTCTTCGTTTGCACCAGCGCAAAGATTTGCGATGCCTTCCAATGTTTTATCATATACGATCTGTACTTTTGCATTCTGATTGTAAGGTCCACAGAAACCTGCAACGATGCCAGATTCTAAAGTAACTTCTGCCGGATGAACTTTATCGCCAAGGTAATTTGTAAGTTTTGTTTCATTTACTTCGTAATCGCCACGGATGAATACGATCACGTATTCGTCTGTCATATTTTTCTGGTACATTACTGCTTTACAGGATTCTTCCACATTTGTTCCAAGGAATTTACAAACATCTTCTATGGTCTTGCAATGTGGAGTGTAAACTTTCTCAAGTTCTTTCATTTCTGTGGATGCTGCACTGTTATCTACAGTTGTATCTGCTGCTTCCATATTTGCACTGTAACCACATTCTTCACAAAGAACGATGGAGTCTTCCCCGGCATCTGCAAGAAGCATATATTCATGGGAAACGCTGCCACCGATCATACCAGAGTCAGATTTTACGGAGATAACTCCTGGAACACCAGCTCTTTCGAAGATACGATCATAAGCGTTTGCCATCTTATCGTAGTATTTCTCTAAATCTTCCTGGGAAGTATGGAAAGAATAAGCATCTTTCATGGTAAACTCTCTTACACGGATAAGGCCGGCACGAGGACGAGCTTCATCACGGAATTTTGTCTGGATCTGGTAAATGGAAAATGGATATTTTGCATATGTGCTTCCGTATTCACGAACAAGCTGAACGGCTGCTTCTTCATGAGTCATTCCAAGAACCATTTTGGAGCCAGTACGGTCTTCAAAACGAAGAAGTTCTTTTCCAACGCTTTCGTAACGGCCGGATTCTTCCCAGAGAGAACCTGGAAGAACCACTGGGAATAATACTTCCTGGCAGTCGTAAGCATCCATTTCCTGACGAATGATATTTTCAATTTTTGCAGTGATTCTTTTCATTGGTGGATATAAAGAAAAGATACCGTTTGCAACGTATTTTACATAACCACCACGAACGGAAAATGCATGGCTGTCAATGACACAGTCGGCTGGTCTTTCTTTGAATCGTAATCCTACTAAATTATTCAGTTTCATAATTCTTTTTCTCCTTTTTACTATATTCCATCATGGAAAATGTTCCATGAAATAAAAAAGTGTCTTCGACACTTCAACTCCCCTGCCCCTCAATCATGAGGGGTT
>JAUNNI010000030.1 GCA_030531555.1 Eubacteriales bacterium
TTACGATTAGCCCATTCCGTAAGGAATGGGACTAAGCGTTACTGCGACGCTTCCCATAAAATGGAATGATATTTAATTTGTTTAAAACATTAATAAACCCCGTATGTTTTTGCTTCTTCCACAAACACTTTTGCGAAAGCATCATCCATTGGAGCTGGATATTCACATCCTGTAGCCAAGATGAAGCCACCGTCTTTTTTGTAGGCGTCAATCTGTTCACGGATCTGTGTACGAAGTTCTTCTTCGGTACAGGTCATCATGAAACCTGGGTCAACCTGACCGATGAAGGTTGTGCGACTTCCGTATTTTTCTTTCATTTCCTGCATGGTTTTGCAATCTGCTGCGAAGTAAAGTAAAGATACCGCTTCTGGATGCATGCGGGCAATCTGATTTTCCAAATAAAGGCCTTCTCCACAGTTGTGGATCATAACCATGCGTTCACGTTCGTGAACATGAGTCGCCAGTTCTTCAATATAAGGTCCTTCGAATTCTTCCCACATTTCTGCAGACATGATGGTCTGGGAAGAATATAAAGTATCAAACATTACTGCATGAGCTCCTGCATCGATGAGGGCATCAGAGTATGCGATTAAGGTATCGGTAATGTTGCGAAGTGCTTTGTGGATTACCTCTTTATCCATGAACATATCAATCA
Source organism: Eubacteriales bacterium (assembly GCA_030531555.1). Classification (GTDB taxonomy): domain Bacteria; phylum Bacillota; class Clostridia; order Lachnospirales; family Lachnospiraceae; genus Anaerobutyricum. The sequence continues at coordinate 656 of JAUNNI010000030.1, forward strand.
TGAGATTATCCAATCCGCGAAGCATACTTAAAATACCAAGTGGACCAAATACAAAAGCAACGATAGGTTTTTCCTGACCTTTTGCATCGCAGAGGATTTTTGTCATTTTGATCATGTCGGACATACGAGGTGTTTTTGTTGGATCAAGGACAGTGATTTTTTCGTAATCTTCTTTTGTGTCAATGAATTTTTTGCCTTTGGCAGGACCAGCTGCCTTATTCTTTGGGTATTTCATTTTCATGCCCCAGTCAGCTGCTTCTACAGAAAGGTCAACCAGGGTGCAGATTACATCAACATCAAGGGCATCTGTTGCCTTTAAGATGGATTCGGCACATTTTTCAGGATCTTGTGTCCATTCTGCATAATTGATGCCAGTGTATTTGTAAGAAATACTATTGATCAATGGATAAACAGGAACACGGTCTGCTTCCTGATGGTTAATAATTTTTGTAACACGTTCTAAAGAGTTCATATCTATCTCCTTTATATTTTTGATAACATAGTTTTATCTTTGTAGACTGTGCAAAATTTTTGATCTGCTGATTCTCCGTAATCTGAGAAATCCTGCGTCTTTATTCTACCATGGAAATGCAAATAACAAAATGAAAATTCACACTTTCGAAAATATTAGCAAAACAAATGGATTTATGAAAAAAGTAAGGGCATTTGGAATATATTACCTTGACTTTTGGAATAAAGAAAACTAAAATTAAAATACCATTGTCAATAGATATAATAACAAGGAGGAGATTATTATGGCAAAAGTATTAATTGCACCTTCCAAATACCTTCAGGGTGCAGGTGAAATGAACAACCTCGGAACTTACGCAGAAAAATCCGGTAGCAAAGCTCTTATTCTTATTTCTAAAGGTGGCCACAAGAGAATTGGTGCTCAGATTGAAGCTTCTTTCGAAGGCAAAGATTGTGAAATCATGTTTGATTTCTTCAACGGTGAATGTTCCAAAGTTGAAATCAACCGTCTTGTTGAAATCGTAAAAGCTAACGGTATCGACCTCGTAATCGGTATCGGTGGCGGTAAGATCTTCGATACAGCAAAAGCAGTTGCTTATTACACAGAACATCCAGTATTCGTAGTTCCTACTATTGCTTCTACAGATGCTCCTTGTTCCGCACTTTCCGTTATCTATACAGAAGAAGGCGTTTTCGAAGAATACTTATTCCTTCCAGCAAACCCTAACCTCGTATTAATGGATACAGATATTATCGTTAAATCCCCTACACGTCTTACAGTTTCCGGTATTGGTGATGCACTCGCTACATACTTCGAAGCACGTGCTTGTCAGCAGTCTGATGCTATTTCCTGTGCAGGCGGAAAAACAACAGAAGCAGCTATGGCAATCGCTAAATTATGTTTCGATACATTATTAGCAGAAGGTGTTAAAGCTAAAATCGCTTTAGACGCTGGTGCTTGCACACCTGCAGTTGAAAAGATCATCGAAGCTAACACACTTCTTTCCGGTATCGGTTTCGAATCCGCTGGTCTTGCTGGCGCTCATGCAATCCACAATGGTATGACATGCTTAGAAGAATGCCACCATATGTATCATGGTGAAAAAGTTGCTTTCGGTACATTAGTACAGTTAGTTCTTGAAGACGTTTCCGAAGAAGAATTAGACGAAATCGTTTCCTTCTGCATCGAAGTAGGTCTTCCTGTAACTATGAAAGAACTTGGCGTTGAAGAACTTACAGACGAAAAATGTATGGCAGTTGCTGAATTAGCATGCGCTGATAACGATACATTACATAATATGCCATTCGAAGTAACTCCAGCTTCTGTAGCAGCAGCAATCAAAGCAGCAGACGCAATCGGACATTACTATTTAGGTGAATAGTCGCGTAAGCATTAAGCCGAGCAAATAGACATAAAAAATTCCCGGAGAGCATTTTATGCTCATCCGGGTTTTTTTATGTCCTTTTTAAGCGGCGACTGCTATTACTTCACTCGAATGGTAACCACCCTCTGGGATTTCTTATATTTCCCATCTTTTGTCGCTGCTGCATAAACCGTAACCTTATAAGTTCCTTTTTTTGCTTTCTTTTTCAAGGTTACTTTGCCACTTGTGCTGACACAACGGAAATTTGCGAATTCACAATCTGTTAAACCTGGATACTCTTCACGATGATCCGTATAGATGAGGTGGCGCATGATATATTCCTCGAGATATCCGGCTTTTTCCTGCATGGAAATGGTGACATTCATTGGTAGTTTTTCTGCTGTAACTCCGTATTGATTTGCAAAATTGCCAGCATTAATGCTCATTCGAATATTCGCTGAATTTGGTTTGGCAACAAGACATTCTGCACCCGAATCCACATCCAAATAGTTCGATACCAGAGGCATATTCACACTATTTTCGTCAAATTTTATATTTACAATATCGCCATATTCAAAGCCTGCTGCCAATAGACTTTCGGTATCCAGTGCTAAAAGGACATTTCCTTTATTCAGGTAATCACTGTTTGGCACACTTGTATCGATAGTTAAAATTTCTTGACTTTGTGTGATAGCTTGTGCCGCGAGCGGTAACTGGAAAGATGGAGAACAGGCAAAAGTCAATATCAAAAAGAAGGCCAATAATCTCCGTCTTATTTTATTGTTTTTCATATTTTTTCCCTCCAGGAAAGTGTAATTCTTAATCCCAGATCAATTCCCAATGAACGTCTGCTTTTTCTGGGCTACCATCTTTTACTTCATGGGCCTGGAAACACATTTCCAGCTGTTCATAAACCGTTTTGGCTTCCTCAAATTCCAGTTCCTTGGCCTCTTCTAAGGAGAAGAAACGCATGTCAATGGTTTCTAAATTCTCCTGAAAATGCCCACTGATTGGAGTGCAGTGAACAAAAGCCACTTCCTCAGCAAATGGATGCATTCTAGGGTTGTGTTTATCTTTGTCGATGAAGGCAATCATATAATCGGCAGTGGTTTTGATGCCAGATTCTTCTTCCACCTCTTTTACGGCATTTTCACGAATGGTACATCCTGGTTCTGCCCAGCCTCCAGGAAGTGCCCATTTTCCAGAGTTTTCCTTAATTAAGAGAATTTTGTCATCTTGGAAAACAGCAGCACGAGTTGCCAGCTTTGGTGTCTGATAGCCATCTTCATTGCAGAAGAGGTCTTTCACTTTCTCTACGGGAAGATCGGTGATATCTGCCATCATGGAAGCGGCGATATCACGGATTGCCTGATAACGTTCTTTGTCAAATGGAGTTCCTCCATAATAAAGGCCTGCCTGAGCTACAGCCTGTAAGTCTTTGATCCACTGGATCCACTGGTCGGTGCGATTCATATTGTCATTTATGACCAATCATTGATAGGGTGATTGGATTTTTCCTTTCTGTTATATTTTTTGATTTCTATTCATTTTTTTATACTAACATATTTTCCAGACATTTCCACGTCATTTTTCTTTGCTAAGAAGAAAAGGTATGATATGATATAAATAATACCATCCTAATCGGAAGATTTTCTTTCATGGGAAGACAGGCTCTGAACATAAAACAAAATCGAAAGAGAAGCATGGTATATGAAAAAGGAAATAAATATTATAAATAAAACCATCTTTGAGCGTGAGGAGTACCGAACAGGAATTGTGTGGCAGATTGTGGGCGTATTGGGCCCAGTATACGATTTTCAGGACTTCTGTATCCTCATGGATGGATATAGGAGTCTTTTTTATGTTAAAAATTGCGATTTATGGAAAAGGTGGTATTGGAAAGTCCACAGTGACCAGTAATCTGGCCGCTTCCTTTGCTTATCTTGGAAAGAAAGTCATACAGATTGGCTGTGACCCTAAGGCGGATTCCACCATCAATTTATGTGGTGGTGAGACACCAATTCCTGTGATGAATTATTTAAGAGAATACGACGAAGATCCGGAAACCATCGAGGAGATTTCCAAAGTGGGTTATAAGGATGTGCTTTGTATTGAAACTGGTGGCCCTACTCCAGGGCTTGGCTGTGCCGGTCGTGGTATCATTGCCACATTTTCTTTGTTGGAAGATCTGGAGCTTTTTGAGCAGCATGAGCCCGATGTGGTTCTTTACGATGTTCTTGGAGACGTTGTTTGTGGGGGCTTTGCCGCACCGATTCGCGAGGGCTATGCCAGCAAGGTTCTCATTGTAACTTCCGGTGAGAAGATGGCTCTTTATGCGGCGAACAATATCAATACCGCCGTAAAGAATTTTGAAGACAGAAGCTATGCCAAGGTGCATGGCATCATTTTGAATCATAGAAATGTGGAAAATGAAACAGAGAAAGTGAAGGAATTTGCGGACAAAGCAGGGCTTCCAATCGTGGGAGAGATTCCTAGAAGTAATGAGATCAACCGATTTGAGGATCAGGGTATGACGGTCATTGAAGGAGATCCAAGCTGTGCGGTTAGCCAGTGTTTCCTTCAGCTTGCCAAAGAACTTCTTGAACAGATGGAGGAAGAAGAATGCTAGAAGAAAGAAAAGCTTTTTCCATCACCGCCAAGGAAATGGTGGAGCGTGGAAAAGAAGACATTCCAAAGGAATTGATCTCCAATGAACATCTGATTTACAGCTCTCCAGCCACTCTGGCTTTTAACTCTCCAGGTGCCCAGGGCTTTGGAGTAAAACGTGCCGGTCTTTCCATTCCGGGTTCCGTCATGCTTTTGGTGGCACCGGGATGCTGCGGAAGAAATACAACCATTTTAAGTGAACTTGGTGGATACAGTAACCGATTTTTCTATCTGACCATGGATGAAACGGATATCGTTACCGGTCGTCATCTTCGTAAGATTCCAAAAGCAGTGGCGGAGGTTTATGAAAGTCTTGAGACAAAACCTACGGTTGTTATGATTTGTATCACTTGCGTGGATGCTCTTCTTGGCACGGATATGGAACGTGTTTGTAAGAAAGCAACGGATCTGGTGGGTATTCCAGTCCTTCCATGTTATATGTACGCTCTGACCCGCGAGGGAAGAAAACCACCAATGGTTCATGTACGTCAGTCTCTTTATTCCCTTCTTCGTGTGCAGAAAAAGAAGAGTACCATGGTCAACCTTTTGGGCCATTTTGCTCCCCTTACCGATGATTGTGAATTATATCCCCTTTTACGATCTTTGGGGATTCGAACCATCAATGAGATCTCCCGTTGTGAGACCTTTGAAGAATATATGAACATGGGAAATGCCAATTTCAATCTTGTCCTTCATCCGGAAGCAAGATATGCGGCAGCAGACCTTAACAAACGTCTGGGAATTCCGTCCATCGAGCTGGCCAGAGTTTACCAGATTGATAAGATTAAAAAACAGTATGAATTATTTGCAGGGGCTCTGGGAGCCACCCTGGATGATCAGATATATTATGAGGAAGCAAAGGAAACGGTGGATGCTTTTGTAGCCAAACATCCGGGACTTCGTATTTCCGTGGGAGAAGGCTGCAATGCCAATGCCTTTGAATTATCTTTAGCTCTTTTACAGTACGGTTTTCAGGTACCGGAAATCTTTGCCAATCTTACAAGTGTGGATTTTGTCTATCTTCGTAAGATTGCTGAGCTTAGTCCTGAAACCAGAATCTACTCCAATCTGGAGCCAACCATGATTTATTATGATTGCAGTGAAGCTCAAGCAGATTTGACCATCGGTAAGGACGCTGCTTATTACCATCCGGATGCTGCTCATCTTGAATGGAGCAGTGATATCCAGCCATTTGGTTACTCCGGCCTTCGTCATTTCTTTGAGGAATGTGAGAAAGCCCTGAAGGGAGAGGCATGCAGCTGGTTGGAAGAAAAATGGGATGGAGCAAAGACCAAGAAGGAGGAGATGGCATGAAAGGCTTATGGAAATATATCTCCCCATTTGCACCGGACCAGTCCGGAGCCACCGCAGTGCTCTGTGAGATGGGTGGATTGATTGTAATTATTGATGCCGGCGGCTGTGCCGGCAACATCTGTGGCTTTGACGAGCCAAGATGGTTTGAGAAAAAAAGTGCGATTTTCAGCGCAGGTCTTCGTGATATGGATGCCATTTTGGGTAGAGATGACCGTTTGGTGAAAAAAGTGCAGATGGTTTGCGAGAAGATTGATGGAGAATTCGTTGCCTTAGTGGGAACACCGGTTCCAGCGGTTATCGGTACGGACTATAAAGCCCTGCAGCGTATGATTGAGGTAAAAACCGGAATTCCAGCGCTTCCATTAGATACCAACGGGGTTCGCTTTTATGATTCTGGTTCCGAGAAAGCGTGGCTTTCCCTATTCCAGACTTTTGCCGGACAGTCCATTGGCATGGAGCCGGGAACCATGGGTATTATTGGGGCCACTCCATTTGATGTGGGGCTGGAAGGTTTTGACTTCGATTCCCAGAAGGTTTGGTGTTACGGCATGGGTGCCGGAATCGAGGAAGTGAAGAAAGCATCTACGGTAATGAAGAATCTGGTGGTCGCCCCAAGTGGATTGAAGGCAGCCAGATATCTTGCCAAACGATTCGGAACTCCTTATGAAGTGGGCTTCCCGCTGGAGCAGATTAAAGGATATGACTCTTTCATAGAAAATGTGAAGAAAGATCTCAGTGGAGAAGATGCACCGAAGAAGATCCTGATTGTACATCAGCAAGTGCTTGCCCACAGTTTACGACAAGAACTTCGCCGTCATACCAATGCGCCGATTGTGGCAGCCAATTGGTTCATGATGGATAAAGAATTAAGAGAGCCATGGGATGTTCCTCTCTCAGAGGAAGACCAGTGGGTGGAATTGGTCATGGAAGGAGGATATGATTTGATTATCGGGGATCCTCTTTTACAAAAAGCAATTCCGGATTATAAAGGAAGGTATTATTCTCTGCCACATTTTGCGGTTTCTGGAAAATACCTGGCATTTGAGGAATAAAACCATGGAAGATAGAGTAACAAAGCTTGCCCGTGTCTATGGAATTGTACAGGGTGTGGGATTTCGCCCGACGGTGAGCCGACATGCCAGCACCTATGGTGTGACGGGTAGTGTCTGTAACAAAGGACCATTTGTGGAAATCATCGCCCAAGGGGATGAGAAATTGGTGAATTCCTTTTTGAATGCAGTGAAGGAGCAGGCTCCGGAACGTGCCGTCATCCTTAAGATGGATGTGGAGATGCTTTCTTCGGAAGAGCAGCTCTTTATGGAAGAATTTTCTATTATCGAAAGTGAGAAAGTGAAGGGAGACATTTTTGTGTCTCCGGATATCGCCATTTGTTCCAAATGTAAAAAAGAAATGTATGATCCGTCAGATCGTCGTTATTTACATCCATTTATCAACTGTACCTGTTGTGGTCCAAGGCTGACCATCCTTGATTCCATGCCATATGACAGGATAAGAACCAGTATGTCGGAGTTTCCGATGTGTGAGGATTGCGAGAAAGAATATTATGGACCGGAAACCAGACGCTATGATGCTCAGCCGGTTTGCTGTAATGACTGTGGACCGGAGGTTTATCTTCTGGATGAAGAAGGAAAAGGACCGGAGGCCATTACAGCTATTCGAAAAGCCATCTTAGATGGTCAGATTGTAGCAATCAAGGGAATCGGGGGCTTCCATTTATGTTGTGATGCCAGCAATGCTAAGGCGGTCAGCCTCTTAAGAGAGAGAAAACTGCGTCCGGCCAAACCATTTGCTGTGATGATGAAGGACATGAATGCAGTGCGTAGAGAGTGCCAGGTCAGCCCATCCCAGGAGGAAATCCTAACAGGGCATCAAAAACCAATCATTTTGCTTGCTCGCAAAGAAAATGGTTTGGTTAGCCAACCGGTAGCACCGGACAATCCAAAGCTTGGTGTCATGTTACCATATGCACCGATTCATTTGTTGCTTTTTGACTATCCCGATGGGTTAGTCATGCCGGACTGTCTGGTCATGACCAGTGCCAACACTTCCGGAGCACCAATTTGCAGAGATGATGAGGACGCAAGAAGGGAGCTGCACCATCTTTGTGACCACATCTTATCCCATAACCGTCTGATCCGTCTTCGTGCCGATGATACGGTCATGGATTATTTTGAAGAAGAACCTTATATGATTCGCCGTTCCAGAGGCTATGCGCCGCTTCCGTTTTCTGTTCATGCAGATTGGGAAGGTGAGGTTTTAGCCATTGGCGGGGAACTGAAAAATACATTTTGTATCGTGAAAAACGGACTCTTCTATCCATCCCCATATTTAGGGGACATGGGAGATATCCGCACAGTGAAGGCTTTGTCTGAATCTGTGAAGCGTATGGAGGATCTGCTGGAGGCAAGTCCTGATCTGGTAGCCTGCGATTTGCATCCAAAGTACAATACTACGGCTTTTGCCAAGGAAATGGGACGCCCTGTTTTTGAGGTGCAGCATCATTATGCTCATGTGCTTTCCTGCATGGTAGAAAATGATGTGCAGGAGAAGGTCATTGGCGTATCCTATGACGGAACCGGCTATGGAAGCGATGGCACCATCTGGGGTGGAGAAATCCTTCTTTCGGATTATGCCGGTTTTGAGAGAATGGCATCCATCACTCCATTTGATCAGGTGGGTGGCGACTTATCCTCCAAAGAAGGATGGCGTATTGCTGTTTCTCTTTTGAAAGATTGTTACGGGGCAGAAGAAGGAGCCCAGCTGGCAGAAGAACTGGGACTTTGCACCAAAGGAATGGCCTTGCTCATGGGCAAGATGGCAGCGGGAGGAGTGAACTCCGTTCGTTCCACCAGTGCCGGACGACTTTTTGATGGGGTCAGTGCCATTTTAGGCATTCGTAAGGAATCTACCTTTGAGGGAGAAGCTTCCTGCCAGCTGCAATTTGAGGCAGAGAAAGCGTTAAAGGATGAGTTAATCCCATTGGTGGAAGCAGAGTTCCAGCCAGAAGAAGTAGATGGCATGCTTTATATGCCAACTACCCATATGGTGGCACAAATTGTGGAAATGTTGCAAAAGGGAGAAGATTCGAAAGCTTTGGCCTTATATTTCCATCGTGCTTTGGCGGCTATGACAGTGTTGGCCTGTGAAAAGATTCGTGAAAAAACAGGAGTTTCTTCCGTTGCTTTAAGTGGAGGTGTTTATCAGAACACTTTATTATTAAAAGAAACCATGATGGGTTTAAAAGCCAAGGGATTTAAAGTATATAAACATACGCTGTTGCCTCCAAATGATGGAGGAATCTGTGTGGGACAGGCTGCGGCAGCGATTTATCATAGAAATAAGATGAAAAAGAGTACAGGTTTCCAAGAGAACCATTTGAAATAGGAGGTAAGGAATATGTGTGTTGGATTACCAGCAAAAGTGTTAACCATGAAAGATGGCATGGCAGTTGTGGATGCTTATGGTGCAAAACGTGAGATTTCCGCAGAACTTGTGGATGATTTGGAACCGGGTGATTATGTGATGGTTCATGCAGGAATCGCCATTGCAAAAATTACTGATGAAGATGAGGATGAATAAGATGGAAGAAAATAAAAAAGAAATGACAGATTTGGAGCTGATCCAGTCTTATGATGGTCCGCCTGTGCGTATTATGGAAGTTTGCGGAACCCACACTCATGAGATTTTTAAGCTGGGAGTACGTCAGATCCTTCCGGAACAAGTAACGTTAATCTCCGGACCGGGATGTCCTGTTTGTGTCACTCCCGTTGACTTTATTGATAAAGCTATGTATCTGGCTTTAGAAAAAGGGGTAACTGTATGTACTTTCGGTGATTTGATCCGTGTGCCGGGAACCAAAGGAAGTCTGGCAGATGCCAGAGCCAAAGGTGGCAAAGTACAGATGGTTTACTCCCCAATGGATGCCTGCGATTATGCAGCGGAGCATCCGGAAGAAGAGGTTGTTTTCTTATCCGTAGGCTTTGAGACAACCACACCGGCTTCTTGCCTGGCTGCAAAAAAAGCCATGGATCAGGGACTGAAAAACTTCTCCCTTTTGGTTGCCAACAAAACCATGCCGGCTGCCTATCAGGCTTTAAAGGATAGCGTGGATGTCTATCTTTACCCAGGCCATGTGAATGCAATCATGGGAACAGACGTCTGCGAAAAACTGGCAGAGGAGGGTGTTAGTGGCGTAGTAACCGGATTTTCAGCCAAACAGCTTCTTCGCGCTTTTGCAACCATTCTGAGAGAATTTCCAAAAGGAAAACCATTTTTTGCCAACTGCTATCAGAGCGTTGTTAAGAAAAATGGAAGTCCTGGTGCAAGAAGAATCATGGAAGAATGGATGGAGGATTGCGACACCCAGTGGCGTGGCCTTGGCGTCATTCCACATTCCGGTCTTCGTTTAAAAGAAAAATATCAGGCATTTGATGCCGAAATTAAATATCAGGTTCCAAAGATGGAAGGAAGAATTAACCCGGCTTGTCGCTGCGGTGAGGTTTTACAGGGAAAATGCCTTCCAACAGACTGTAAGGTATTTGGTACCGCCTGCAATCCACAGCACCCAATTGGGGCATGTATGGTAAGTGGGGAAGGCGCCTGCTCTGCATATTATCAGTATTCCCTCACGAAATAAGTCGTATTGTACAAAGGAGAAAAATTATGGAGAAAACAGTAACCCTTGCACATGGTGCAGGTGGCAAACAGACAAATGAATTGATTGATCAGGTGTTTAAAGCACATTTTGCAAATCCTGAGCTCACCAGTGATGATGCCGCAGTTTTACCAGTGGAAGCTGGGAAAATTGCATTTACTACCGATGGATTTATCGTATCCCCACAGGAATTTCCAGGAGGAAATATCGGAAAGCTTTCCATCTGTGGTACCGTAAATGACCTTTCCTGCATGGGAGCAAAACCAAAATATCTTTCCTGTGCATTTGTTATAGAAGAAGGGTATTCCATGGAAAAACTGGAGAAAATTGCCGCCGCCATGGAAGAAACTGCAGCAAAAGCAGGAGTGAAAATCGTAGCTGGTGATACCAAGGTGGCAGGTCGTGGCCAGGTGGATGGTGTCTTCATCACCACCACAGGAATTGGTGTCATTCAGGAAGGTGCACAGACCTCAGGCTTCCTGGCAAAACCAGGGGACGCCATTATCGTAAGTGGCGATGTGGGTCGTCATGGTTGTACCATCCTTCTTGCCAGAGAGGATTTTGGCATTGAGGCAGAGGTGACCAGCGATTGCGCACCTCTTTGGGAATGTGTAGAAGCTATGTTTGATGTAACAAAAGATATCCATGTAATCCGCGATGCAACTCGTGGTGGTGTTGGTACTGTATTATATGAAATCGCAGAACAGAGCCAGGTAGGAATCCGTTTAATGCAGGATCAGATTCCGGTACAGGATGCCGTAAAAGGTGTCTGTGGCATGTTAGGGCTTGAGCCACTTTATCTTGCCTGTGAAGGAAGACTGGTAATCTTCGCTCCAAAAGAAAAGGCAGAAGGTATCGTGGAAGCTCTTCGTAAATTAGAGCCATCCAAAGATGCTGCCATCATCGGAGAAGTAACCGAGGAGATGCCTGGCCGTGTTGTAGTGACAACACCAATTGGCGCACAGACCCTTCTTCCACCTCCAGGAGGAGAGCTTCTTCCTCGTATCTGCTAGGAGGAAGGCCATGGAGACTAGCACAAGGATTGCTGCCATCTCCATCATCGTGGAGCAGGCAGAAAGTACAGAAGAATTGAACCGCATTATCCACGAATACTCCGACTATATCGTGGGCAGAATGGGAATTCCTTATCGTCAGAAAAAGATCAGTATCATCAGTCTTGTGGTGGATGCACCGCAGAACGTGATCAGTGCATTTTCTGGAAAAATCGGACGTTTAGAGGGAATCACTGCAAAGATTGCCTATGCCAAAGTGTCTCAGTCTTGTGAATAATGTGAGGATAAAATGATATGTTAAAAATAGCAATATATGGAAAAGGTGGAATTGGCAAATCAACCACCATATCAAATGTGGCTGCGGTTTTAGCAGGTCGTGGCTATCGTGTCATGCAGATTGGCTGTGATCCAAAGGCAGATTCCACCATGCTGCTTCGTCACGGTGAGCCCATGAAAACCGTTCTTTCCCTGGTTTCTCAGAAGAAGAATGCAGTGACCTTAGAGGAACTTGTGAAAGTAGGATTTCGCGATATTATTTGTGTGGAAGCAGGGGGACCTTCTCCGGGAACCGGATGCGCCGGTCGTGGAATCATTGCGGCTTTAGAGACCTTGAAGGAAAAAGGAGCTTACGAAAGCTACCAGCCAGATATCATCTTATATGATGTCCTTGGTGATGTCGTTTGTGGAGGCTTTTCCATGCCCATGCGAAATGGTTACGCCGACCAGGTTTTTGTCGTGACCTCAGGAGAAAATATGTCCATTTACGCTGCGGCAAATATCGCCACGGCGGTGGATCATTTTAAAAACAGAGGATATGCTCAATTAGGAGGATTTATCTTAAATCATAGAAATGTAAAGAGAGAGCGGGAAAAGGTGGAGGAGATGGCAGCAGAATTCCACTCAGAAATCGTAGGTGAGCTTTCAAGAAGTGAGACGGTTGCAGAAGCGGAGGAACAGGTTTCCACAGTCATCGAAGCTTTCCCGGAAAGTGATATGGCCAGGGAATATGAGGACCTTGCTGATGCCATCTTAGCCCGCTGTGGTCTTCCTGGCCACAAAGAAAAAGGAGCGTAAATCATGTTAAAAAGAGTGATGGCAAAGGAGACGGAGAATGATTTTCGTCTGATGAAGGATGTGTCTTTTCCCGTTCCATTTGCCCATGGTTTAGAATATAATAGTCCGGCTCATGGCCCTTGGAATATCGTTCATATGGGTATGCTGATGCCGGGATCCCATCAGATTTATGTTTGTGGGGCAAACTGCGTTCGAGGCGTTGTTTTAACAGCCGCTGAAATGAATGCCGTGGATCGTTTTTCCACTTTATCTATAGAGGAAGAAGATCTTTTCAATGGCAATATCGAAGAGAATCTCATCGAGGGTGTTCTGGAGATTCTTGATAAATTACCTTATAAACCGACGGCAGTGCTTCTTTTTACGGTCTGTGTGCATCATTTTATGGGATGCGATATTCCATATATCTACGAAGAATTACGCCGACGCCGACCAGATCAGATTTTTGTAGAATGCTATATGGATCCTATCATGCAAAAGGAAGGTCTTACACCAGACCAAAAACTGCGATACTCCATGTTGACCATCCTGCCGAAAAGAGAAGAAAAAGAGAAACAGATCAGCATTCTAGGCAGTGATTTTCCACTGGATTCTGACAGTGAGATCTTCCATATGTTAAAAGAGGGCGGATGGAGCTGGAAACAGACACCGGAGTGTAAAGATTTTGAAGAATATCTTTCCCTTGGGGAAAGTCCGGTGGATCTGGCAGTTTATCCTCTGGCTCAGTATGGGGTAAAGGAACTGACAAAACGTTTGGAACACCAGTACCTTTATCTGCCACAAAGTTTCTCTTATGAAGAAATCGAAGAACAGCTGCAACTCTTATCGGTTAAGCTGGAGATTCCGATGATCGATTTAAAACCATATTGGAAAAAGCTGGAAGAAAAACTTGTGGAAGCGAAAAAACTCATTGGAGATACAGAAATCGCCATCGATATGAATGCTTTTCCAAGATATCTTGGACTTGCCAGATTCCTTTTGGAGCATGGTTTCCATGTGACCAGACTTTACGGAGATTCCATCTCCTCAGAGGAGGAGAAGGATTATCTTTGGCTGAAAGAACATGCGCCAGATCTTCGTTTTTACCCAACCATCCAGGCAAGAATGCGTGTCATCTATGGCTCTTATGGAAAAAAGGTTCTTGGAATCGGTCAGAAAGCAGCTTATTTTACGGGCAGTCCTTACTTTGTCAATGTGGTGCAAGGTGGAGGATATTATGGAATACAGGGAATGATTAAGATCATGGAGGCCATGATGGAGGCCTTTGAAGAGAAGAAAGATCTTACGACGATTTCCCACAAAGGATTGGGGTGTGAGTGTGTCTTATGAAACAGGTATCTTATGTAATTTCAACCTATACTTCGGATGTTTCAGGCGTATGCTCTGCCCTTTATGAGCTTGGAGGCATGGTGGTGATCCACGATCCTTCTGGTTGTAACTCCACCTATAATACCCATGACGAGCCACGCTGGTTTGACCAGGACAGCCTGATCTTTATCTCTGGCCTGTCCCAGATGGATGCTGTCATGGGAAATGATGATAAATTTATCGAAGATATTTTACGGGCAGCGGAAGAATTGTCTCCAAAATTCATTGCTTTAGTAAGAAGTCCCATTCCTTTGATGATTGGTACCGATTTTGAGGGAATTGCCATGGAGATTGAAACAAGATCCGGAATTCCGACCTTTTTCATTCCAACCACCGGCATGAAATCTTATGGGAAAGGTGCTGGTATGGCACTGGAGCTTGTAGTGAGAGAATTGATGAAGGGACCGATCAAAACGGAGCCATTTACAAAAGGCGATGGTTTTAAGGCAAAAGAAAGCAAAGCCAAACTGAATCTTTTAGGAACCACACCTTTGGATTTTTCCGTCAATGATACATTTTCCGATCTTTGTAAGATAGTGGAAGAGGAAGGCTTTGAGCTTCTCGGCTCTCTGTCTTACGAGACGGATTATGAAACCATGATGCGTATGCCGGAAGCGGATGTGAATCTGGTGGTAACCTCCTCTGGCCTTGCAGCGGCAAAAGCTATGGAAGAGCGCTTCCATATTCCTTACGTGGTGGGATTTCCTTGTGGCAGCGTAAGAGAAGAAGTTTTTTCTAAAGTAAAATTGGCTTTAGAAGAAGGAAAATCCTACTTCTGTCAGCCGCTTCTTGCAGAAGAAGAAGAAGCTGTGGTGCAGGAAAAAATCTTGTCAGAGAATCAGAATGAAAAAGTTGGCGTTCTCATTCACGAGCCGGTGATTGCAGCTTGTCTATCTGCGGATCTTTCCAGACATTATGGCAAGATTCAGCCGGTAACCATGCTGGATTGCCCGGAAGAGCTTCGTAAAGGAAATCTTCTCTGCCTCGAATCCGAGGAAGAAGTGGAAGACTGCATGAAAGAGGCAGCATTTGCCGTGGCAGACCCCATGTTTGCCCCAATCTGTCCGAAGGAGATTCCATTTTATCATTTGGCCCATGAGGCATTTTCCGGAAGAACTTACCGCAAACAGATTCCAAATCTCTTGAAAATTGACTTTTTATAATGGCAATGTTAAGATGAAACGTGAGAAAAATCCCGAAAAAGGGAAATAATATATATGGAGGAGTATTCCATGAAGATTTTAGTAGCAGGTGGCGCTGGTTACATCGGTAGCCATACATGTGTAGAATTATTAAACCAGGATTATGAAGTTGTTGTTGTGGACAATCTTTACAATTCCTGTGAAGAAGCATTAGAGCGTGTAAAAAAGATCACAGGCAAAGACCTTACCTTCTATGAAGGTGACCTCTTAGATGCCCCATTCCTTGATGAAGTATTTGCAAAAGAAAAACCAGATGCGGTTATTCATTTTGCAGGATATAAAGCCGTTGGAGAATCCGTATCCAAACCTTTGGAATACTATCATAATAATTTAACAGGTACCTTCCTTCTCTGTGATGCCATGCGTAAAAATGGATGTAAGAAGATCGTATTCAGCTCTTCTGCAACCGTTTATGGGGATCCTGCAGAGATTCCAATTACAGAGAATTGTCCAAAAGGTCAGATTACCAATCCATATGGTCAGACAAAAGGCATGATCGAACAGATTTTAACCGATTTATGTGTCAGCGATCCAGAATGGAATGTGACACTTCTTCGTTACTTTAACCCAATCGGTGCGCATCCATCCGGCTTAATCGGGGAAGATCCAAAAGGTATTCCAAATAACTTAGTTCCTTATATTGCTAAGGTAGCTGTTGGCAAATTAGATAAGCTTGGCGTTTTCGGTGACGATTATGATACCCATGATGGTACAGGCGTAAGAGATTATATTCATGTTGTGGACCTTGCCATCGGTCATATCAAAGCCATCGAACATTTAAAAGAAGGCGTAAGTATCTACAACCTTGGAACAGGTCAGGGATACAGCGTTCTTGACGTAGTAAAAGCTTATGGAAAAGCTTGCGGCAAAGAAATCCCTTACGAAATCAAGGCACGCCGTCCGGGCGATATCGCAACTTGCTATTCGGATCCTGCGAAAGCAGAAAAAGAACTTGGTTGGAAGGCACAGTATGGAATTGAGGAAATGTGTGCAGATTCCTATCGTTGGCAGTCTGGCAATCCAGATGGTTATGTAACAAAATAAAAATGATCATATTGGATTAAAGGGGACACAGATTATGAAAAAAGAATTGTGCTTATTGCGCGAACAGATGAAAAAACATAATATTCAGGCATATTTAATCCCTACAGATGATTTCCATGGATCCGAATATGTTGGAGAATATTTCAAATGCCGCAGTTTTATCTCCGGTTTTACCGGTTCTGCCGGAACCCTTCTTGTGATGGAGGATATGGCAGGTCTTTGGACAGACGGCAGATATTTCATACAGGCAGCATCCCAGCTTGCCGGTTCAGGAATTAGTTTATATAAGATGGGAGAGCCGGGGGTTCCAACCATTGCGGAATATTTAAAAGAAAACTTAAAAGAAGGCATGACTTTTGCCTTTGATGGTCGCTGTATGATGGAAAGCAATGCCGACGTATATCGTGAAATTGTCACAGAAAATGGTGCTTCCATCGAGACCGGTTACGATCTGGTGGATGCTATCTGGGAAGATCGTCCATCCCTTTCCAAAGAACCAGCCTGGATTTTAGAAGAAAAATATAGTGGAAAAAGCAGCAGAGAAAAGATTGCTGTCATCCGTCAGGAAATGGAAGAGAAAAAAGCAGATTATTTCCTTTTAGCTTCCTTAGATGATATCTGTTGGCTTTTGAATGTTCGTGGCAATGATGTGTTATGTACTCTGGTTGTCTTAAGCTACCTGCTCATGACACAGGAAGAAGTCACCTGGTATGTGCAGAGTGCCTGCCTTACCGATGATGTTCGTGCCATGTTAGAAAAGGATAAGATCATCGTAAAAGAATACGAAGCAATTTATGAAGATCTTGAAAAAATCCCTGCAGGTGCTTCCGTTCTTTATCAGCCATCCAAAACCAATGCGGCTCTTTGCGATAAGATTGCAGACGGAGTGAACCAGATAAAAGATACCAATCCAACAGAATATCATAAAGCAGTGAAGAATTCTGTGGAGGTGGAAAATGAGCGTATTGCTCATATTAAAGATGGGATTGCCTTAACCAGATTTATGTATTATCTGAAGACAAAGGCCATTGAAAATGGAGAGTCTGAAGTAAGTCTTGGCGATAAGTTAGTGGAACTTCGTAAAGTAGACGAACACTACGTAGAAGAAAGCTTCTCTCCAATCGTCGGTTATGAGGAGCATGGTGCCCTTCCACATTATAGTGCAAAGCCAGAAACTGACCGAAAAATCGAAGAGAAAGGTTTTCTTCTTGTGGATACCGGTGGCCATTATCTTGAAGGTACCACAGATACCACCCGTACTTTTGTTATGGGCCCAATTAGTGACAAAGAAAAAGAATTATACACAGCTGTTTTACGCGGACATATCAATCTGTCTGCCGCTCGCTTCCTTCCAGGATGTACCGGCCGAAATTTAGATATTCTCGCCCGTACTCCACTTTGGGATCTTGGTTATGACTATAATCATGGCACTGGCCATGGTGTTGGATACCTTCTTAATGTACATGAAGGACCAAACTCTTTCCGCTATCGTAAAATGGCTACCAAAAACAGCGACTGTGTCATGGAAGAAGGCATGATTACGTCCAATGAACCAGGCGTTTATCTTGAAGGTGAATTCGGAGTTCGTCTGGAAAATATGGTGGTATGCTGCAAAGATGAAAAATATCAGCCATTCTTATGTTTTGAATCTCTGACCATGGTTCCATTTGAAAAAGAAGCAATTTTAGTGGAAAGAATGACCGAGAAAGAGATTCAGTGGCTCAATGAATATCATGCAACTGTTTATGAAAAAGTTTCACCTGCACTTAGTGAGGAAGAAAAAGCATGGCTTTGTGATGTGACAGCACCACTTTAAAAGACTATTTACAATTATATTTTGAAAAAATATTATGTATTTTAACGCTATATTTTGTAGGATCATTTCTTGTAAAGTATAGCGTTAATTATGACCATAGAAACAGACTCTTGAAAAGCAATATATTTTTTGATATACTAAACGAATGATAAGATAGGACAATCATGTATAGAATATAATGCAAATAGGAGGACATCACGATGAAACCAAGTTTAGGAAAACTTATTTTTTCCATCATATCCAAGGTTCTGGTCGTAGCGATTCTTATGGCTGGCATCGGCTTTGGTTCCTATCAGGGAGTAACTTATTATCTTACAGGTAAGTTTGCAGACCTGAATGAAGACGAACAGGCAGATGGCAGCAAAACTACAGAAGCCAAAAAACAGGAAGAAGTGAAGGATGAAGATGTTGAAAGTTCTCTTCTTTTTGTGGATAGCGAAGATGGAATGCATACATACATTATCATGTCTATTGTAAATGTAGATACCAATGCCATGGATATCATCTATATTCCTGAAAATGCACAGGTTCAGGTTGGAAAGGACATTCAGAAAAAACTTTCCAAAAAAATGGAGGGAATCAGTGGTGCAGTAGAATTCCGAGATGTGGAACGTATCTACGGAGATGAAAAGTATGAAATTATCACAGAAATCATTGAAGAGATGACAGCTGTTGAGATTGATGGATGGGATCACATGAGTGCTAAGAATGCAGTGTCTTTTTTAGATTCTGTTAGTCATGTAAGCATGTCCTTTACAGATTCTTTCTCATATCGCAATGCGAAAGGTGAGCTTTGCGTAATCGATGAAGGTGAACAGCCATTGGATGGTAAACAGGCCATGGCTTATATCACATATCTTGATGGAACCAGCAGTCAGGAATCCAATCGTTTGGAACGTTCTAACACATATTTAGAAAAATTCTTTAAACGTATGCTTGCAAAGAAAAAGGTAAGCAAGATTATAGAAACATATTCTGGTTTGGTAGAATCATCCAAAGGACGTTCTTATGATGCTTTAGAAGCTGCATTAAAAGAAGGAAAGACAAAAGATTCCATGACATTCCGTATCCTTCAGGGTGGGGAAACCGACAAGGTATTTGCCATTGATTCTCAGAAAGCACAGCTTCAGATTTCTACTTTGATGAAACAGGCAGCATCTTATAAAAAATCCAGCAAGCTTGGAAAAGATTCGGATGATGATTCCAAAGAAACTTCATTCGATGAAGAAAAGGCAGATTCCAAAGATCTTTCCATCGAGATTTACAACGTTGCATATGTGCAGGGAATTGCCGGTGAATGGCAGAGTTATTTAGAAGACAAAGGATATAATATTACTCTTGTCGATACTTATCAGCAGGAAGGACCGATTTCTACAACAAGAATTAAAGTTGTAAAAGATGGAATCGGAGAAGATTTGTTAGAATTCTTCCCTGGAGCAGAAATTTCCGTGGGATCCATTGATACCGGTGGAGATATCCAGATTTACATTGGTACAGATCATGCATCTGTAAGTGGTGAATCCGAATAATTCAGAGAGAAAACAAAACGAAGGCGATAGGGTTAGGACGCGAAGAAAGGAACAGTATATGAAAGAGCATACCAGAAAAAAGGTGAATGTGTTTGGAGTAGACGTCTCGGTAATGCGCCCGGATAAAGCAGTTAATATTACCTTAAATTACATTAACCGAAAAGAACTGAATAAAATTTATTTCCATACGGCAGCCAGCTCCTTATTCTGTCAGACAAGAGAGTGGGCTGCACAATGGATTGACTCCTGTGATCTTGTGTTTTCTGGTGATAGAGCCTTAGAAGAGCATACAAGCTCTAAGGATTCTGTAGGTAATCCAGAGAAATCTTCACATGATTTGTTCGCAGATCTCTATATTAAACGATTATTCTACCGCATGAACAAAGAATCCAGAGAAATCTTTGTAATCATGTCAACGGAAGAGCATCTTACTGCTTTGAAGGAGTACATGCATGAGAGTTATCCGGAGATTCTGGTGGAAGGAGCCGTGATCACAGAAGGCAGCAGTGCGGAATCTGAGAAGGTTGTCAACGAAATCAATGGTTTGATTCCCGATGTTGTGTTTGTGTGTTTAGACTCTGAGAAGCAGCTGACTTTGCTTCATGAATATGAGGCGATGATGAACACACATTTGATCGTTGGAATTGAGACAATTCAGCCCATGATTCAGACGGAAATGGAGATTATTCCAGGATGGGTGGAAACATTCCATTTGACAGCTTTTTATAAATGGATTAAAAAAGAAGGAAAGATTCAGGAACAGATTGTTCATTCTTTATTCCGAAGAACCGTTCTTAAGGAAGAGGATTCTAATACAGAAGAAGATAAGAAAATCATTGAAAATCATGATGAAGGAGAAGAGTAATCTTCTCCTTTTTGTATAATATGTATAAATATAAAAAAAGATTCATTATTATCTACAAAAAAAAAGATAAAAATTGTGCATTTCCCCTTTTATTTTTTCGCGTTTTGTATTAAAATACTAGAAAAGTAATCGTTTGGGAACAATATTTCGCAAAAATGTTGAGAGACAGGGGAGATAAAAGATATGATTTCAAATCAGATTTTGCAAGACACAATAGATGGAATTAAAGCAATCACCAGGATTGATTTATGTGTAATGGATACAGAAGGAAAACCACTTGCATCCACATTGACAGCAGTAGAAGAATATAAAGAAGCCGTATTGGTATTTGCAGAATCACTTGCGGAAAGCCAGGCATTACAGGGATATCAGTTCTTTAAAGTGTTCGATGATAACCAGCTCGAATACATTATTTTAGTAAAAGGTGAGACAGATGATGTATATATGCTTGGAAAGATGGCAGCCTTCCAGATTCAGAGCCTTTTAGTTGCTTACAAAGAACGTTTTGATAAAGATAATTTTATTAAGAATCTTCTTTTAGACAATCTTCTTCTTGTTGATATCTACAATCGTGCGAAGAAACTTCATATTGAAACAGATGTAAAACGTTGTGTCTTCATCATTGAAACACAAAATGAAAAAGATAATAACACATTTGAAACAGTACGTAATATTTTCTCTGCTAAGTCCAGAGATTTCATCACAGCAGTCGATGAAAAGAATATTATCCTTGTGAAAGAAGTGAAAGCAGGAGAAAAGTATTCCGATTTGGATAAGACAGCAAAAGGTATCGTTGACATGCTTAACACAGAAGCGATGACGAAGGTTCATGTGGCATATGGTACCATTGTCAATGAGATCAAGGAAGTTTCTCGTTCTTATAAAGAAGCAAAGATGGCTATGGATGTAGGTAAGATTTTCTACCAGGATAGCAATGTTGTTGCATACAATCGTCTTGGAATCGGACGTCTGATCTATCAGCTTCCTCTTCCATTATGTAAGATGTTTATTAAAGAAATCTTTGAGGGACGTTCCCCTGATGAATTCGATGAAGAAACACTTACAACCATCAACAAGTTCTTTGAAAACAGTCTGAATGTTTCTGAGACATCCAGACAGCTTTACATTCATAGAAATACATTGGTTTATCGTTTGGATAAACTTCAGAAGAGCACCAATTTGGATCTTCGAGTGTTTGAGGATGCGATTACATTTAAGATTGCTCTTATGGTTGTAAAATATATGAAATATATGGAAAGCATCGAGTACTAATTATTGATTCAAAAATATATGATATATAAGGTCTGCTGTCAGAAATCCTTTGGCGACAGCAGACCTTTTTTCGCATCATAACATGAAAGCGAATATACTGAAGAGAAAGAAGGAATCAAAGATGGAAGAAATGCAGAATGAATTTGAACTTGCTGAAAAGTCAAAACCTAAGAAATCAAAAAAAGGTAGAAAACTTTTATGGGTTTTCATCACTGTGATTCTGATGGTTCTTACATTTTTCGGTGGAACAATTTATGGTGCTTATTTCTTGCTGAATGGCGCAGGAGAATCCATGGGATTCAATACCAACCGTGTCATGCAAAAATTATCTATTTTGGAACAATGTGTCAATCAATTTTATTATAATGATGTGAAAGCAGAAGATTTGGAAAATGGAGTGTATCAGGGCTTTATGAAGGCCTTGAAGGATCCATATTCTGAGTATTATACCGCAGAGGATTATCGACAGCTGATGGAAGAAGATTCCGGAGAATACAAAGGAATCGGAATCACTGTGATAAAAAATACAAGCAACAATTATACCGAAATCGTTACGGTAAATAAAGGAGATCCAGCATATAATGCCGGAATCAAGGTGGGAGATTTTATCACGAAAGTAAATGGTCAGGATACGCAAGAGATGACTCTTCAGGAAGTAGTTGGTCTCATAAAGACAGCGGATGACCCGGTTCAGATTACCATTTTCCGTGAAACAGGAGAAATGGAATTCTCGGTTTCCAAGAGTACCATTACCATCAATACGGTAGAATACTCCATGCAGGACAATCAGATCGGTTTGATCACGGTTTCTCAGTTCCTTGAAAATACCGATGAAATGTTCTTAAAAGCCGTTGCAGATTTGGAAAAGCAGGGGATGAAAGGGCTTGTCATTGATCTTCGTGATAACGGAGGTGGCATGCTTGATACCTGTATTAACATGGTATCCCGTTTTATTGAAAAGGATAAGCTGATTGTTTACACAGAAACAAAAGATGGAAAGAAGACAGAATACAATAGTAATTCTTCCGATACTTTGAAGGTTCCTGTTGTTCTTCTGGTAAATGGAAATACAGCCAGTGCTTCTGAAATTATGACAGGATGTCTGAAGGATTACAATTTGGCAACGGTTGTTGGTACTAATACTTTCGGAAAAGGAATTGTTCAATCCATCATGCCGCTTTCAGATGGCTCCGCATTAAAACTTACGGTTTCTGCTTACTATACTCCAAGTGGTGTGAATATTCATAAAAAAGGAATCGCACCAGATGAAACCATTGAAATGACAGATGAAGAATGGAAAAAAGCATTGGAAGATCCGTCCACGGATAAACAGATGAAACGTGCTTTTGAAATCATCAACGAATCCAATAAATAAAAAACAAAATCGCGAATCCATTCGGATTCGCGATTCGAAGTCTTAGGAAAAAATTATTGAATCTCCAATTTCTGTAAAAAGGAACGGATATAATCTTCAAAGACATAATCAAGACTTTTATCCATGGAGAAAGTACGATATGATATTCCTGTGGTAATCAGAAGATTATTGGGATCATAAAGGATATTGATATACATACCTTCAATATCCTCATTGCGGAAAGACCCCCCGCTCTTTTCTAAAAAGCGAAGAATGGAGCTTCTTGGCACAGCCAGAATGATTTTACATCCGAGAGGAAGACGATTTCCCTTGATGAGAGAAAAAATCTTTGGTCGGACTTCTTTCCAGTAACTATATTCACGGACCAGGGAATGCTGGGTATCCGTATCAAAAAAATCTTTATTCAAATGACCATCAATATGGTAGGATATGCCCATCTTGACGGAGGCTTCTACCAGATAAAAACGGTCGAAAGACTCATTGGATAATAGATGGGACATAAAGGTTTTCACATCGTTTATCGATAAGGAAAGCATGGGATTTCTCCTTTATGTTTTTAATGAGATAATAGCATAAACCATGAAAAGAGAAAAGAAAATGTTATTCGAATGTATAAAAAAAGGAACTGCACCAAATCGTGTGGTCGAGTTTGCAAAAGAGTATTTAAAAAATCATGGCTTTGAAGAACTGTATTATCATCAGCATATTCAGCCAATTCACGGAGGTAAGTATTACCTTGCTCCATATCCTGACTGTATTTTTGCTTTCACAATTCCGGAAAAACGATCCTTTTTCCAGAATATGCGCATGGCATTTGCCCATGTGGATCAGCCTTGTTTCAAGATTAAAGGAAAGGCTGATGTGAGAAATATGGGATGTGGACAGCTAAATGTGGAAATATACGGTGGGATGACAGACCACACCTGGTTTGACAGACCATTGGGTCTGGCTGGAAGTATTGCTCTTCGAAGTGATGATGTATTTCATCCGGTTATGGTTTCTTATGACAGCCAGCGTCCGGTGGCAGTGATCCCGGGATTGGCAATCCATATGAAACGCGATATGAATGAGGGATGGAAGATTGATCGACAAAAAGAGCTGCTTCCGGTGGTAGGACTTGGAAAACAGTGGACGGAGGGAAGCTTTGTTCATTTTTTAGCCACAGAGCTTTCCGTAGATCCGGAAGAAATCTTAAGTTATGATCTTTGCCTCTATAACTATGATCAGCCGATGTATGTTGGCATGAAAAATGAATTGATTTTATCTCCTCGTTTGGATAATCTTGTGTCAGTTTCTGCTTTACTTGAAGCAATCACACAGGCAGACCGAGAGGAAGGGATTAATATTATTGGACTTTTCAACAATGAAGAGGTGGGCAGTATGTCCAAATCGGGAGCGCAGTCGGGACTTTTTGAACTGATTCTTCGCAGAATTCTCAAGGCTTTAAATGGAACAGAGGATCATTTATCCCTTTTATTGGCAGAGAGCTATTTCCTCTCTGTGGATGCGGCTCATGCAGCACATCCAAATTATCCGGAAAAAGCAGACATTACTACCAGAGCAATCATGGGAGAAGGAACTGTCCTTAAAACCAGTGGCAATTGCAGATATGCTTCCGATTGCAAGATGAAAGCAATCATGACTGCCCTTGCGGAAAAATACAACATATTATTCCAGGAAGTTGGAGACCGCAATACCATTCGTGGTGGCGCAACCTTAGGTCCACTGATTCAGGCTCAGGTTCCAATGAATGGTTGTGATATTGGTATTCCAATGTGGGCTATGCATTCTGCCAGGGAAACCATCGCAAGAAGCGACTATGATTCCCTCTCTCAGCTGATTACAGCCTTCCTCAATGATTAGATGAAATCTTAGAAAGAAGTGAAATCATGAAAGTGACAATTTATACTGATGGGGCTGCCCGTGGGAATCCCAATGGACCGGGTGGCTACGGAACGGTTCTCATGTATGTCGATTCCAAAGGAGAATGCCATCGAAGAGAGCTGTCCGCCGGTTATATAAAAACAACCAATAATCGTATGGAGCTGATGGCTGCCATTGCCGGCCTGGAAGCTTTGATCCGTCCTTGTGAGGTGGAACTTTATTCTGATTCACAGTACCTTGTGAAAGCCTTCAATGATCATTGGATTGATGGCTGGATCAAAAAGGGATGGAAGAGAGGGAAAAATGAGCCGGTGAAAAATGTGGATTTATGGAAACGCCTTTTGGCAGCCATGGAGAAGCATGAGGTTCATTTTATCTGGGTAAAAGGCCATGCAGGAACTCCGGAAAATGAAAGATGCGATCAGCTTGCAGTAGAAGCTGCATTGGGAGATAATCTCATGGAAGACAAAGGATTGTCTCATGCATAATTCACAAAAACTATAAAAATTAAGTATATTTTTATAGTACAATGTGATATAATATGAAAACAAGAATCTAGATATTTATCCTTTCCAAAATAAAAACCTGAAAACAAAGGGGGTGCTTTTATGGATATACAGCTTTGGAGAGAGATGCTAGCCCCTTACCAGTTAGCCATCGATGAGCTTCTGGTGAAATTTCGACACATGAAAGAACAACATGAAATACAGGATATGTATTCTCCAATCGAGTTCGTGGATGGAAGATTGAAGAGCATCGCCAGCATTCTTGATAAAATGCAGAGAAAAGATGTTTCCATGAATGACCTTCAGGAGAAGATAGAGGATATTGCGGGAATCCGTATTACATGTCAGTTCGTAGAAGATATTGATCGTGTAGTTCAGCTTATTCGTAATCGCAGAGATATGAAGATTACTTTAGAGAAGGACTATATTTCTAATAAAAAAGATAGCGGATACCAAAGTTATCATATTATTATTCAATATACTGTTGAGACAATCCATGGTCAGATGACATTACCGGTTGAGATACAGATTCGAACCATGGCTATGAATTTCTGGGCAACTGTGGAACATTCTCTTCAGTACAAATACAAGGGTAGCATTCCGAGTCATATCCAGCAGAAACTGAGTGATGCTTCTGCAGCAATCGACGATATTGACCATGCGATGTCTGAAGTTCGAGACGAAATATTAGATGCGCAGATTTACCATATTCGAAAAGATAATGTGGTTAAGAGCATTCTGAATAATATTCAAAATCTTTTTAAGGTAGCAAATCGAAGAGAAGTGATTAAGATTCAGGAAGAATTTTATAAAGTCTATGAGACGGAGGATCTTACACAGTTACAGCATTTTGCGAAGCAGCTTGATATCATTTCCGAGGGGTATCATGCACAGGCGTTAGAATAACGTAAAAAGCAAAAAACATATTGATAAAAAGGAGACAGGCATTTGTATTTACCAGAGCAGTTTTTGGATCGTTTGCGTACATTACTGGGAGATGATTTTGAAAATTATCTTGGCAGTTTTGATACCATATATGGACAGACACTCCGGTTGAATCGCCTTAAAACAGAACCGGCGGATTTTATTCGCCGGTTTTCTTGCGAGCCGATTCCATGGTGTGAAAATGGATTTTACTATAAAGGGGAAGAGAGGCTTTCTCTCCATCCTTATTATTATGCGGGAGCTTACTATTTACAGGAACCAAGCGCTATGGCACCGGCACAGTTTCTTCCGGTAGAGCCAGGCGAGCGTGTACTTGACCTATGTGCTGCCCCGGGTGGAAAGACCACCGCACTGGCAGCGAAACTTGGACAAAAAGGTGTATTGGTAGCCAATGACATCAGTGCATCAAGATGTAAGGCACTTCTTAAGAATATGGAGATGGCTGGAGTGAAAAATGCCATTATCACATGTGAGTCTCCACAGAAACTGGCTCGTCGCTTTCAGGGATATTTTGACAAAATTTTAGTAGATGCGCCATGTTCTGGAGAGGGAATGTTTCGAAAAGAGCCAGCCATGGCCAAAGAATGGACTCCAGAGCTGGTAGAAGAATATGCAGCTCTTCAAAAAGAGATTTTAGAGTCTGCGGTGAAAATGCTTCATCCAGGAGGAAAGATTCTTTATTCTACTTGTACCTATTCTCCACAGGAGAATGAACAGTCGGTGGAGTACCTGATCACAGAACATGGTTTTCATATGATGCCTTTGCCATTTCTTGATGGGATGGCGGAAGGGATGCCAGAACATTCTCTGTCTGGAGAGGAAAGTCTGAGAGAATGTCGTCGTTTCTGGAGCCATCGAGTAAAAGGTGAGGGACAGTTTGCAGCACTTTTAGAAAAACCTGGGAAGGCAAGAGAAATCATTCTTACAGAGAACTCTGAGATTGCCAGACAAGAGCTTTTGGAAGATAGCATAAAAGAAGGAAAGAAAGAATCTGGAAAGAAATCAAAGAAAAATGCCCGGAAAAAGACTACTCCAAAAGAAGAAAATAATAGCTGGTCGGAAGAAATGACACAGTTTTTTACCGATTTGGGATGGAATTTCTCCAAAAAACAAGTTATTTTTATAGAAGAAAGAGCATTTCTTCTGCCAGATGATCTTCCGAGTCTGCAGGGAATCCGACAGATTCGATTGGATAAATATATTTGTCAGGTTAGTGGTGCGAGCCGCAGTGAGGTGAAAACCTGGCTGAAAAAAGGTCGTATCATGGTTGACAATCAGGTGGAAAAAGATGCAGGGAGAAAGGTATCAGATGACGATCACATTTGCATCGATGGAAAAGAAGTAAAAAACAGCAGCTATCATTACCTTATGCTTCATAAACCAGCCGGTGTGGTGTCTGCAACCAGAGATGATAAAGAACGGACCGTTTTGGATCTGGTTATGGAACAGGAATGGGGTGATGGAACCTTTGGCATGGCAGCATATGAAAATGTTTTTCCAGTGGGCCGTTTAGACAAAGATACCGAAGGGCTTTTGCTTCTCACAGATGATGGAAATTTATCTCACAATCTTCTTTCCCCAAAGAAGCATGTAGATAAATGTTATTTTGCTCTTCTCGATGGGATGATTGGAGAAGAAGATGTGAAGGCTTTTGAAGAAGGTTTGGATATCGGAGACGAGAAACTGACGATGCCGGCTGTGATTCGAGCCGCCAGAGAAGAAGAATTGAAAACACATACACCAAACCAACTTCAGGGATACGGTGTCTGTATCACCATAAAAGAAGGAAGATTTCATCAGATAAAGCGTATGGCAAAGGCGGTTGGGAAAGAGGTATTATACTTGAAAAGACTTACCATGGGTCCTTTAACTTTGGATCCTGACTTAAAAGCAGGACAGTGCCGACCATTATCTGAGAAAGAACTAGAAAGATTATTACACCCGTAAAATGAGAAAAAATTACAATAGAAACCGATAAAAAAATAAAACGAGATAGACAGGAGTAATGGGAACGCCATGAGTCAAAAGAATCGCTTTTTGCCGATGAATTTAAAAGAGATGAAAGAGAGGGGATGGGATCAGGCCGATTTCGTCTATATCAGTGGGGATGCCTATGTGGATCATCCTTCTTTTGGTATGGCGATCATTACCCGTATGTTGGAGGATGCAGGTTATAAAGTGGCTGTGATTGCACAGCCGGACTGGAAAGATGACAGAAGTATTACGGTTTGTGGAGAACCAAGACTGGCCTTTTTGGTTTCTGCCGGTAATATGGATTCCATGGTCAACCATTATACTTCCTCGAAAAAAAGAAGACATCAAGATGCTTACACACCAGGTGGAGGTTTTTCAAGAAGACCGGACAGAGCCACCATCGTATATGGAAACCTGATTCGTAGAACTTATAAAGATACGCCGATTCTTCTTGGCGGTATTGAGGCGTCTTTGCGCCGACTTGCCCATTATGATTATTGGAGTGATAAAGTAAAACGAAGTGTATTATTAGATTCCGGAGCAGATCTTCTTATGTATGGAATGGGAGAGAAATCTGTCATTGAGATTGCGGAAGCTTTGGACAGTGGGATCGATGTGAAAGATATTACTTATGTAAGAGGAACCGTATTCAAATGTCGTGATCTTAGCGATTTAGAAGGAGAGTATACCATACTTCCTTCCTGGGATGAGATCAACACATCGAAAAAATCTTATGCGAAAAGCTACTATAAACAATATATCAATACAGATGCCATTACAGCAACGCGATTGGTCGAGCCTTATAAAGAGAAAGAATATGTGGTACAAAATCCACCGGCTCTTCCGCTTACCATGGAAGAAATGGATCATGTTTATGAACTTCCATACATGCGAACCTGGCATCCATCTTATGCTGCGGAAGGAGGAGTTCCTGCTACCGCAGAGATTAAATTCTCTTTGGTCAGCAATCGAGGATGCTTCGGCGGATGTAGCTTCTGTGCGCTTACTTTTCATCAGGGAAGAAGAATTCAGGTTAGAAGCCATGAATCCATCATAAAAGAAGCACAGCTTATGATTAAGGATCCAGAATTTAAAGGATATATTCATGATGTTGGAGGTCCTACCGCAGATTTTCGTCACACTGCCTGTAAGAAGCAGCTGACGAAGGGGGTTTGCACCAATCGACAGTGTCTTTTCCCAACACCTTGCCCTAACGCTGATGCGGACCACAGCGATTACATTTCTCTGCTTCGTAAGCTGAGAAATCTTCCGGGAGTGAAAAAAGTATTTATCCGTTCCGGAATCCGATTTGACTATGTTCTTGCAGATAAAAAATCTGATTTTCTGCGAGAATTATGCAAATATCATGTCAGCGGTCAGCTGAAAGTTGCACCGGAACATGTCTGTGATACTGTATTGAAACGTATGGGTAAGCCGAACAATCATGTTTATGAGGCCTTTATGAAAGAGTACCAAAAGATCAATGAAAAACTGGGATTAAAACAGTATCTGGTGCCTTACCTCATGTCCTCTCATCCGGGTTCCGGCTTGAAAGAGGCCATCACATTGGCAGAATATGTTCGTGATCTTGGCTATATGCCAGAGCAGGTGCAGGATTTTTACCCAACACCGGGAACCATATCCACAACCATGTTTTATACTGGTCTTGATCCAAGAGACATGAAGCCGGTATATGTGCCGGTTACTGCCAGAGAAAAACAAATGCAGAGAGCCTTGATTCAATATCGAAATCCAGACAATTAT
This sequence comes from Eubacteriales bacterium, assembly GCA_030531555.1. Classification (GTDB taxonomy): domain Bacteria; phylum Bacillota; class Clostridia; order Lachnospirales; family Lachnospiraceae; genus Anaerobutyricum. Next base: position 30,775 of record JAUNNI010000030.1, read on the forward strand.
GAAGTGGTGAAAAAGGCACTTTTAGAGGCAGGACGTGAAGATTTGATCGGTTATTCTGAAAAATGTCTGATTCCACCTAGAAAATGGAATAAAGATAAGAAACAGGCTGCATCCGGTAGTAAAAGAAGCGGAAGCACAAATGGCAATCAGAAAACAGGAATGGGAAGCAAGCCAAATGGCAAGAAGACGATTCGTAATGTACACAAACAGAAGAAAAAGAAATAAATTATGAGAATTGCAATCATTACAGGTGCCACATCTGGCATGGGAAGGGAGATGGCGAAAATCGTCCTCTCCAAAGAAAAAGATTTCGATGAAATCTGGCTCATTGGACGAAGAGAGAACCGCTTAAAAGTCTTTGAAAGAGCAGACAAAAAGAAAATCGTTCGCCTTTTTCCAATCGATCTTTTAGATAATGGGCAGATGAAGATCTTTTATGAACAATTAAGAGATGAAAATCCAGAGATCGCGCTTTTTATCCACGCTGCCGGTGTCGGAAAAATGGGAGCCATTGAGGAGATTTCTGTGGAAGAGGCAGAGCAGATGGTAGATCTCAATGTCAGATCTTATGTTAGTCTCACGGGACATCTCTTACCATATATGGAAAAAAGAGGAAGAATGATCTTTTTTGCTTCCGCGGCCGCATTTTTACCACAGCCGGGCTTTGCCGTATATGCTGCCAGTAAGGCATTTGTTTTAAGCTTTGTCCGCAGTCTTCGTGCAGAACAAGGCTACCGACATCTGCGTATTACAGCAGTGTGTCCGGGAGCAGTGGATACCGAATTTTTAGATCATGCTGCTAGTGAGCAGGAGATTCCATTTTATAAAAAAATGGTAATGGCAAAAGCAGATCAGGTTGCGAAAAAGGCCTGGAAAGACAATCTGTCTGGAAAAGAACTGTCTGTCTATGGGCCATTTATGAAGGGATTTGCCCTTTTCACTAAGATAATTCCGCACCGTTTTATTCTTCATTTTATGGGAACACGGGGCGATAAAGAATAGAAAGATAAAAAAATGAGAGAAATACCGATTACGAAAGCACAAGAAGGGCAGCGTCTCGACCGCTTTTTGGGAAAATGTCTTCCCCTGGCATCAGGCGGCTTTCTTCATAAGATGCTTCGCAAGAAAAATATAAAATTAAATGGACAAAAAGCAGAAGGTAATGAAAAACTGAAACAGGGGGACGCCATTCAGATTTTCTTTTCTGATGAAACTTTTTATAAATTTACAAATAATGTTGATTTATCTGTA
>JAUNNI010000031.1 GCA_030531555.1 Eubacteriales bacterium
TCCATTAGAAGTGTTTCGAAGCTGTTTTTTAGCTATTTAGCGACAGCCCCTTTTTGAGAAGCTGAATATCAATAGTTATATATGGAGGTAAAAGTAAGATGCGAATGTATAAGGTTATGAATTATCGCGAGTTTACCCACATCTTAAAGTACAATGGATTTACAGCAGTTAGAATTTCTGGATCCCATGTAATCTTTAAGAGACAGGCAGATACGCTCGTGCTACCACGTAATAATAAGCCCAACAGAATGCTGGTTGAGCGTCTCATTAAGAACTATAACCTGCTAGTTTAAGATTGAAGTGATGATATATGTGCGGAAAAAAGTAAAACAAAGTAATCTACAATTAATAATATAGACTATTGCAAATAATTGGAGGAAATTATGATTTGGTTTTTAATTATAATTGGATGTGTGCTCTTGGTAGCAATCCTTCCTTATATCGCATCAATCGGCGGAGTTTTTGCTGCTATTGCAAATGTTAGTTTTAAAATTGCAACAATTGTATTCTTTACAATTTTAATAGTTGCATTTACTTACTTTATTTTTTCTAAGATTTTTGGAATGGTTATGGATTTTCCAATAGTTAGATTAGGGGCATCAGCATTTACAAGCTTTGAACTTTGGTACATATGGGGAAATATATTAGATGGATCACCTTTTTTGGGAGATTTATTCCTAAATGGACCATTTATTGCCGCGTTTGTATTAATCGGTACAGCTATTTTGTACTTTATATTTGAACCATAGGGGGCAGAAAATGTTTGGAAAAAAAAGAAGACAAAGGGAAGATGGAAACAGTAACAATATGGGCAATACAAGCTATGGGAAGAACTGTTGCCAGTTATGTGGGAGAAAATTAAGAAGACTTCCAGGAAAAACAGTGAAGACTTCACGAATTAAAGATTATTATATTACTGAGGAATATTACCAGGGTAAAATGATTATGAAACAGATTCCTATTTATGAAGAAGATTTCAAAGAGGGTTCTTTTGTATGTCCTGTTCATGGCGCATATGGAGTTCATATTGATGTTCAGAAGAAGAAAGGACATTTTTTCTAAAATAGTTATCCTACCATGGAAGAGATTTTGCTTCGTACTGTAGAGATAAGGAAAGGAACGACACAGGTTCTACACTTGTAACAAATAATGGTGAGACCATCGATATTACTTCTACTGGTGAAGCAAACAAAAAATGGAAGATGCATTAGCTGCTTATGAAATCCAGGGTAATAAATTTGATTACCTTAAGGTTGGAGAAGTGAAAACATTAAATGGTGTGAAGCATAATGGTATCGGTGGTTATATTGAGATTGTTTCAGAAGGAGCAGTGAATTACCTTTCTGAAAATATTAAAGACAAAATAGTAGGATTTGGTAATTCTTTCACATTAAAAAAATGGAACTATATTTGATTCTTTCAAAATAGAATACAGTAATTGATCCATCTCGGGCAAATGGTTATAATGAATTCATGGCGATTGCAAAGCAGGTCCTTAGTACGGACATATTTTTTATTTCTGTGAATGCGCTTACATCAAATGGAGTCCTTATTAATATGGATGGAACCGAAAATACATTAAAAGTCATCAAATATTAAATAGATGCTAACGTAAAAAGAGATGTAGAAGTATGGAAACATGCTTCTATGTCTCTTTTTATTTTTTGAGCCTTCTTTTTCCATATTGGAAATAAAGCAGCCAATGAAGGAGGAAGAAGAATGGAACAAAAAGAATATCTGGAATTTACCAGAGTGACAAGGAACTTGAAAGGTTATCGGCCAGGTAAGGGATTTAATGAAAAGAGGATCTTTGAAAATCTAAACAATGGAAGCTTTCGATATACGGAAGGATGTATTGGGGTAAAAGTTGGGATCCATAAACCCAAAAGCCGAGTTTATGGCATGGAACGTTGGGATGAGATGGTTACTGAAACAATGGAAGCAGGATGGCATCTGTCTAAGACAAAAAAGATGGAAGAAGTCCTGGTTGAAGAGAACAAAACATGGATCAAGGATGAAGAGATTCGTAAGATTGTGGAACGACTCATCGCATTTCAGAATGAGTATATCGCAGAGAATACCTCAAAAAAGATTGATAATCTTCCTGATTCAGAACTGGAAAAAGGAAAGCAGATCATTGACTATCTGATGAATCATCAATGTGAGCTTACTGTCAGCCAGTTTAACTGGGTATATATGAAGTATCTTGAATATATACCCCGAAACATCAAGCATTTGGATTCTCTTCTTGCCAGATCAGAAGATGATTATCTAGGTATCATTGAAAGGGAACGAGATTTCTATGAAATGATCCTTGGTTATTTAAAGAGAAACCGGAAGGAGCCTGGAAAGGATTTTCTTATGGCAAATGGAATTAGTATGCGACTGGTTACTAAAGAGGAAAAAGAGTGGCTTCAAAAAGAATTGGGAAATAGCTGTTCCCTGGTAAATGCCTGGTCCATGGAGAGCAAAGAAAGAGTAGCTGTCTTTGATTCATTTTGTAAAAAGCATGGTCTTTCCAATGGCCATGGCATCTATTATCTCAAACACGGGACCAGATCAGAGAATGTACTTTCCATTATGATCAATGGCATTAAGATCTATCCTGGAAAAGTGAAGGCGGATGTAGTAATCACAGGAAAGGCATTAGGGATCGGAGCCTATCATGCAGAGGATGCAGAAAAATCAAGAGGCTATACTTCCATCAATGATTCAAAATGGGCAAGAGGTGGAAACCGTACGGGATTTATGTTTCTTAACCGTGTGGCAACAGGAACCAAGGAGATGCAGTATGAACCATTACGATGTGATTCTTCCCTTACATGGGAGAAACTACAGAAGATAAAACCGGGAGCACTTTCAACCTGGTACCATAAAGATGCGAATGTAGATCGAAATTTTCATTTTTATAAAAATGAGATCGTAACCTACAGGGATGAGCAGATTGATGGGAAATGCTATCTGGTGGAATTTCAGTAAAAATTTATTTTTGATTCTTCATAAAGGTCAGTCATCTTCGGCTGGCCTTTAAATCTTTTTGTGAAGAAGATGTCATATTGTTGGTGTAAACAAAAATGAAAGTCATGAAAGGAGCAAATAGAATATGAGAATGAATCGAATGAGAAAAGGACAATTAGTTTTTGACAAGGTACACATTAAGTACTACCGCATCGGATCGGTGGAAAATGGTGCAGGATATGGAATTTTAGAGGATAAGGAAACCGGAGAGAGATTCCCGGAGGATAGAGTCTGTATTACAGAACAGAATGCCATCTGTTTTCGAATCGAGGAAGATCCGGATCCTACAGAGATTCCTGTCGGTTACCATGTAACAGAAGATGGAATCTTAATGAAGTTTTCGGAAAAGGCTTGTGATCAGGGATGCTTATCCTTTAAACAGATCCTTTATACAATTCCTGGATACATCATTTTGGAAGCCAGAACAAAAGATAACAGAAAAGGATATTCCGATATCTTTTCCTACTGCCCGGAAAAAGATACATTTCGTAAGATTAAAGGAATGGTCTATGAAGGGCAGACAATGGTTGGAAGACTGAATACGGAACATACCGTGATCGGCTGTAATCATTTTTTGGAAAGTGAGATCATGGTCGATGGAGTGAAGAAAAAAATACGTACATACGATGAAACACAGCTTATCCTGATCCGTGGTCTTTGTACAAATACTGTGACTTATAATCAGTATCTCAATCTGGAATCACACGTATCATTCATACCATTTATCCAGAATAAAGATTGTTGCAGCATGCTGATACCATGTAATGTGGAGTATCATTTGGACGATGAGCCATTGGAAAGAGATCTTTCCTATCATGAGTTTATCATTAAGCCGGATGATATGGTTCCCGGGGATATCTATCCATTTGGAGAAACCGCAGAATCCATTACCAGATGTCATATCGATGACCGACTGTTTTTCCGTTCCAAGAACAGACTGATGTATGATCTGCAGGTGTTTGTAAGTGACCAGATTAAAAAACTTGATTCTTATGACCACCTGGTAGACCGCAAATTTGAGATTGGAAGTCTTAGTATGACTATAGCTACCAAATATTATGATATCTGCCGCTTAAAGATTCGATTTACAAAAGACAGAGGGGTCGTGATAGATGACCTTGAGTTTTCACAAAACAAGATTATTTTCTAAATTATCGTAGATTTCATTCATCCTTCTTTTTAGAGAACCAGTCTGATTTTTCAGGCTGGTTTTTTCCATTGTCCCCAAAATAAGACATATTAAAAGAAAAAGGGGTGAGTATAATGGCAACACATAATCAGGTCAGACTGGTCGGTTTTTTAAAAGTGGATCCAATCCTTCGCAACGTGGATGTGGCCGGGGAAGAACAGGCAATCTTTTCTATGTGCGTGATTCATCGTCCCATTGAGAATTACCATAATGTTGCACTGATAGATGTACTGGTCTTATGTACGGAAGCAAAGCTGGTCCATCGAATGAAAAAACTGAAGCAGTTTGACCTTATCGAATTAAAAGGATTTTACAATATATCAACAGGTTCCCTTGCCTACCGATGCAGGGAATGTGGAGCAGTTAACAGACTGGAAGGGAAGACGAGATGTTATGTCTATCCAATCTGGTTTAATAAGATAGATTCCTTAAAACAGGCGCAGGGACATGAAGAGAATCTTCCGGAAAAAATATTAAAGGAACACTTTCAGGAAGTGTCTAATGAGGCTTTTATCATCGGAAATGTTGTGGATGAACCGGAAGTCTTAAGCACAGGCAAAAATCCATGCTGCAGATATCAGGTGGCGATTGAAAGAAAGTACCATGTCCGCTCCCAGAGTGATATCCGCACAGATTTTCCCTATATTTATTCTTACGGAAAACAGGCATTAAGTGACATGATCTATCTGAAACAGGGAGCGCTCATCATGGCGGACTGCTTTATCAGAAACCGCAGTGTAAAAATGAAAACGATGTGTACGAACTGTGAGCATGAAACAACTTATCAAAACGTAGCTTCAGAGCTGGTACCATATTCTGTGGAGTACTTAAGGGGACATTACACGCCGGAAGAAGCGGAAAAAAGAAGACAAGAAAGAGGATTGGATGTTGGGTGAAGATTATTTATCAGAAATATCTGACCCAAAATAAAAGAAGACTTATGATACTGTAAAAGGTCATAAGTCTCTTTTTTGATAATCTTTATTGTATTTTCTTTTGTTCTTCACACAGACGGATAATCATATCAATCTGTTCTTTCTCTTTTGTACTCCGGATCAGATGTGAGATAATGGCGAATTTCGTATCATTCGTGAGTTCAAACTTTCCAAGAACATCTCTTACGATTAATTCGTCCTGAGTCATGGTAGGTACGAATGCTCTTGCAAAATTTTTAGTCGTCTGTTTAAACTCAGCAATCTCGATGTAATTCTTCTTAAGGAGAGAGTTAATAACCAGATGAATGTAGCTTGGTTTCCAGGATTTATCGACAGATAAACTAACGATTTCACTGGAAGTAAGTGGTCTTGCTTCTTCCCATAAAAGCTCCATTACCGCTTTCTCTGTTGATGTGAGTGCTTGTTTGTTATTTCCCATGGGATGTATGACATCTCTTTATCTCAACAGCATTTACCCGGATTTATTTGCTGCTTCCTTATATGTTTCCGGTCAATAGGATATCAAAGTGTTAAAACCGCTTGAAGACCAAACGTTCTTTTACGTTACATGTGAAGGGGACCAGAAGGCATCCTCCGGTCAAAATGAAGTAATGGAAATGTTTAAAAACGATGAAGTGCAATATTCATTTTTAGATGCGTTTGATCCGAATCTGGATATTACGCAAAAAGAAGCAAAGGTATCCCAGCTTATTAAAGAAGGGAACAATGCTAATTTTATTCGTTTTAATGGCCTCGACCACATGTCATCATTTAACTATGCTTATGATCTTACTTCTGTCCGTGACTGGCTTTTCGAACAGAGCAGATAACTTTAAGGTTATTCGAAGGAACAGGAACAAACAGTGGTTTAGTAATATTGCATAATATAAACACAAATATATTGGTAATAATATACAATTCTCCAAATCGCAAAAAAGGTGTTGACAAAGTGTTTTTTGTTTGATAAACTCTCCCTCGGTGTCAAGCGAAAGCGAAACACGAGCGGAAGCGAAAGCTGGAAGCAAAGATGCGAAAAAACCTTAGAAAATAAGGGGGTGGAAGGATGTGCCGGACGAAAGAAAGGGTGTCAGAAAGCATCGGTGAGTACGAAGGAAGAAGCAGAGGAGAGATCCGAAGGGGAGGCCGGAGGAAAGCAAATCATCTGCGGATGCAAGGGAGACCGAAGCAGCCGGGAAAGCGAACCGGGCCTAGGAAAGAGGACGGACAGCGAAGAGATGAGCCGGAAGGTAGCGAAGCAGGAACGAGAGTGAGGGCGGAGCGAACGGATGGTGAAGTGCCTGACGGTGGAGGAAAGACCATCGGGAGAAGGAACGGACTGAGGAAAGAGCGGGACGGGCCGAAGAGGTACGAAGCGGAGCGAAAGTGAAGCGGATCAGGGAAGTGCGAAGGGTGAAAGCCTGGAAGACGGACGAAGCGGTAAAGCAGAGAAACGGCGGAACGAAACATGGGAAGCTGTGGAAAGGCGGAGGACGAGCGGACGAAAGAGCACGAGGTGAGCGAAGTAAGAAGAGCAAACCGACAACCTGGGGAGACGCAGAGTGCGAGGGCACAGAGCGGGGAAACAGGTTGGACCAAATGGAAACATGGGGTTAAGCATGAGGAAGCGGGAACGAAAGGGAACGCGTAGGCGTGTGGTGAGTAGCCTGGAAGAAGCGAGGAAGAGAGCCGGAGAGAAGGCCAAAGGTGAGAACCGAAGGAGAGATCGAAGGAAGGAAACCGAGAAGAGGCCAGGGGAAAGCAGAGTCGTCGGATGAAGTTTCGGGAGACCGGGATGGAGTTGAAAGCCTGGAGACAGGAAAGCGGCGAGACCGGGTGAAAAAGCCGGGAAGGTGCATAGCAGCGCGGGGACGAAAGGAACCGAAGGCTGGAAGAAGGAACGCGCAATCGGAAAAGAGGGCGTGGGACGAGAGGCACGGAAAGAGCTGGTAAGCCGAGAGGCTGAAGGAGCCACAAGGGAAGCGCGAAGGGAAGAAAAGCCCGGAAGCCTGAAGAGGAAGAAACGTAAGGAAGCAGCAGGAACGAAAGGGAATGCAGTAGAGAGACGTGGAAGACCGGAAGGAAAAAGCGTGAGCACAGAAGCGAAAACAAAGTGCAAGTTCCTGTGAGAGTGGAAGAGATGAAGCAATCACTGAGGCTTGTCAGGGTGAAAACCAGGGCAGGAGAAAGGGACGGCAGTGGAAAGCGAAAGCGTAGAAGCTGTAAATGCGAAGTCCAAGCGGAGTATGAGAAAACGAGGCGAGGGTGGAAGCCGAACGGAGCGAAAGGCCGGGAGGAAAAAGCGGCAGTCAGAAGGAAAGAGCTGGCTGGGAGAAAAGTGCTAAGAACCGAAAACTGAACTGCAGGAGACTGCAGGAAAAACTGAAAGAAACATATTCTTACCGAATGGCAATAAGCCATGAGGTAGGATACGAGCACTGAATGATTACACTTCGTCAGAAATGACGGAGTTTTTTTTACCTTTTTTCAGGTTAAATATATTTTTTGAAATGGAAAGAGGATGTTTTTACTATGAATTGTTTTCTTTGCCAATGATGATATAATTGGGATAGAGAGAATAAGGTCGGAAGAATAAACTGATTCCTGACCTTATTCTGGAAAATTAAGAAATCATACGAGGATAGAAGAGATAGAAATCCTGAATGGAGGAACATAGTGCCATTAAAAATTGTACGTAATGATATCACAAAAATGCAGACGGAAGCGATCGTAAATACTGCCAATGATCATCCAACCGTAGGAACAGGCTGTGATCATGCCATCTATCAGGCTGCAGGATATGATGATTTACTGAAATACCGAACAGAAAACGTAGGATACGTTCCAGAGGGTGATGCCTTTATCACTCCTGCATTTCAGCTTCCATGCAGATATATTATCCATGCAGTGAGTCCTTTATTTATAGATGGAGACAGCGGGGAAGAAGGAAAACTCAGATCCTGCTATCGAAAGAGCCTGGAGCTGGCGAGAAAAAATAACATTAAGACGATTGCCTTTCCCTTGATAGCCACAGGTGGATTCGGGTATCCGAAAGAAGAAGGATTTCGCATTGCAGTAGATGAGATCAATTCATTTCTTATCAAGCATGACATGATGGTTTATATAGTAGTGTTTGATAATCATGCAACTACGATCGGAAGTCGATTATCTTCTTCGTTGGAAGCCTATATCGATCAGAATTATGTAGAGGAAAAGCGGGAAGAAGAGTATCTGGGAAGAACAGAATTCTCTAAAACAGGATCTACTTCCTATATGGATTTTGAAATAACTTTACGCGAAAAGGCAAAACAGATCGCCCGCAGCAGAATAAGCAGGAAGAAGGATAAAACTGATTCATGGGAAGACTCCACAGGAGCACTAAGTGTTGATAGTGAACATTCCCTGGAAGAAAGAATGAAACATGTGACAGATTCCTTTTCTGAATATCTGTTGTATCTTATTGATTCAAAAGGCATGTCTTATCCAGAGGTATACAGAAAGGCACTGGTCGATAAAAAGGTGTTTTCCAGGCTGAAAAATCACCCGGAATCTCGTCCCAAAAAGATCACTGCACTATGTTTGTGTGTTGGTGCAGAATTAAACATGGATCAGTCAAAAGATCTTCTGGCCAGAGCAGGGTATGCATTTTCCCCATGTGATAAAACAGATATTATATTCTCCTATTTCATTGAAAATGGTATCTATGACATGATTGAGCTGGATATCACATTAGAGGAGCATGGGCTAAACTGTATCATTTCATAATCACAATTTCCAAGGTCGTTTTCTGAACGACCTTAATTTTTTTTCTATATTGTATAATCCATTTAAAGAATTAAGAGACAGTAAGAATGACAGGAGGAATCGATTATGATGAAATATGTGAGCAGAGAAGACAGAATCAGAGTGTTTGAAGATACCCAGAAATGGATCAAAACGGATCAAGATTTATCGAAAGCTGTGGCGTCATCCAAAAAGAAAACAGAAGTGTTCTATGAAGATCAGTATCCAGTCTTTGATGCGGGAAAAGAAAGAGAAGAACAAATTTATGTAACAAAAGAAAGGTCCTTCCAGGCAGCCATGAGGCTTGCATCCGACAATGCTGGAGCCAAAATTGCAGTCATGAATTTTGCAAATGCATTTCATGCCGGTGGAGGCGTGACGAAAGGTGCTTCCGCGCAGGAAGAAAGTCTGTGCCGATGTTCTACACTTTATCCATTGCTTTACCGCCGAACTCTTCGGGATACTTTCTACAGATATCATCATAAATTGAATACACCGAAAGCTTCGGATTCCCTGATCTATACAGAAGATGTCGTGATCTGTAAAACAGATGAATCTCTCCCACAGAGAATGGATAAAAAGGACTGGGTTAATATCGATATCATCACGATTGCTGCACCTGATCTTAGAATGAAGTCTAATTTGTATGCAGAGATCGTTGGATCAGGTACTTATATGAATGATGCGGAGCTATTTGGATATCATGTAAAACGTGCCATCCACATGCTTACCGTTGCTGCCAGTAAAGGAGCTAATATTTTAGTGCTCGGGGCATTTGGGTGTGGAGCCTTTCAGAATAATCCAGAAGTAGTAGCAAAAGCATATAAAACAGCGCTGGAGGTATTTCCTAAAGTATTTGATGAAGTGGTATTTGCTATATATACATCCGCAAAAGATCAGAAAAATTATATGACTTTTCGAAATATTCTGATGTAGCCAATGCTTATGACATAAGAATTTATGTATGAGCAGTGCACTTATTAGTATTGGGTTACTAATAAGTGTAAGGTTAAAATGCCAAGACTACTATTGGGTTAGTGATCTTGGCAGGATATAGCGATGTTTTATGGAATCATGTATAGAAGGGTAGATAAAATAAGAACCAATGGGTATCCAATATTAAGACATCCACTGGTTCTTTACTTCTTCCCATCTGTAGTTGTTAAAAATCTCGCTCGAATTAACGCATCACTTTCCATAAAGGTTACCTCCTAACTAAAAGCATTTTTGTTTTTGAACGTATGATGGTTCTTCTCCTTTTGGATTTTTTTAATGAGCTGGTAGCCGTTTATATCGACGGAATAGCCTTTTTCTTCTAAGATTTCTTTGGTCATTTCCATCGGAAAACCATAGGTATCGTACATGCTATAAAGAAACAAACCATTGATGGTAGGTTTATTTTGGGGAATGAAATAATAAATATGATCAATCTCCTCTAGTATGCTGCACAGTAAAGAATCTTCCGATATTTCGATAAAACGGTCATCGTACAGGAATTGATAGTGGCCTTTTTTCTTTGTAACTTTCTTAAGCGGGCCATGGAATCCCATTTTGGTAACGGGATTGAGGAATCCTATCTGCAGTTCTTTCAGTAATCCAAAATTATATTTTATTTTCATCGTATACACCTCTTCTTCATTTTGATATGGGAAGAAGTATTATGTAAAGTTTTATAATATTGATTGTACTATGTCAAGTCTTTTTGAAAGATGTATATACAATTTTAGAATTATGGTAGAATAATAATGGCTATTTTAGAAAAAGCTAAACGTGTTTTATGAAGAAGTAACTTTTGAGGATATATTATTTTATAAACTATATATGAGAACAAGTAACAAATAATAACTGGAGGAATGCACATGCACATCTTAAATAGAAAAAAGAAAATAGATCAGGCAACCATGTTATTAGAGATTGATATTACTGAAGACGGTTATGAATTTGCTTCTGACATAAAAACAGCTTTAGCAAGTGCGGAAATTGAATTATCAGCAATTACTTCTAAATTAAATGAAAGTACTAGTACTCTTAAAAGGATAACTCCGGAATGTGATAAATTAGATTATATATTAGCTTCCTGTAGTGGTGCTATGTGTGGCATGATGGATTTATTTCTCATGGGAAAACCTGGGGAGTCAACTGTAGGAAATTGCACTGATAAATGGTTTGAAAATAGGACTATGGATTTTGCCAAAATGTGTGGCTGGGATGACTCTAAAAATGATTCATTGTCAGCCGCTATCAAACATTTAGAAAAGAAGTTCAAAATACCATATGATCAGAGAGGTGCAGGTGATGCTGCTAGTTGGGTGTTTGATTTGAATCCTATGAATCATCATTTTAAATCATTAGGGCATAATCCTACACTTTTAGGTTTGTTCTTTTCAATTCTTGACCAGTTTACAAATACTTCTCATTTTGTCTCAGGTGGCGAATTAATTTCCTTGCAGGAAGCAAACGGGAAATTTGAACTGCAAGGAAATAATCTTACTAGTAAACTGTTTTGCGGCTTCATGAATTGGTTTGGACATTTGATCTCCGATATGTCAGGATCTTCAAGTAGCAAAGGCCGTGGTATGGGAATTCCCTCACCGTTCTGGAGTTGGACTAATGATATTATAGCAATTAAAAGAAAATTAAATATTCCAATTAGGGAATTTGATAAGTCAGTTAATGAGTTAGCTCTTGAGATATATAAGCAGGGATATGATGCAAGATTTCAAATTGCCCAAGCAATACCTGTATTTGTTAATGAAATCTTAGTAAGGACTATATATTCAATTAGGCGATTTCTAAGATACTTCTCAACTTCGAAAAATAGATCGTTTACATCATTATGGAATTCGTGTGAGCCATTTAGTAATGCGACTGTAAAACGAATGCTTACGGTTGCCCATGGAACATTTTGTCTCATTGATATGGGTGATGCAGTAGCACGAAGTTTTATAACAGGTGGTGGAACATTTAATATTACTGAATTTTGTATGAGAATAAATATTGTAGGGATTGGAAGATTTACGATTTCGTTGTATGGAGAAGCAGGTAGAGGAATCAGGCGCCATGTATTAAAAGAGGATATATTGATTCTAGAGCGTAAAAAAATAATTCTTTTTGATTATCTTGAAGGACTACAGTATTTAGCTAACATATACAATGATGAAGGCTTATTGTTATTTACGAAAGAATTGAAAGAGAGTGATATGTATATTCAAGCTTTTAATAAATCTGTGGATTTAGCAGAAATACGAGGTGTTTCGAATGATAAGATTCTGAGAACAAAAGAAGATATAGATTCCTATTTTAAAGGGGGAAACTGTTAGGTGAAAGGAAAAAAGAAATCAAAGATTCAGATAGCTCAAGACAAAGCACAAGATGCAATTAATAAAACCAATCAAAGTATTGAAGAACTTGGAATAGAGATGTAAAATCTTATGAGCTTGCAATAGTAGAACTAAAAGAGCGTATCAATCGAATTATTGATGAGAAGGGCAAGCTGAATGAAGCTATCATTCATATTCAGACATTTGGGTTAGACTATGATATGATGAGCGAAGCACAGCAATATGAATTGGGATCTTATGTGAATTTGATGCTGTCATCAACGCAGTTGTTAATCAATCCAATCAAGGGATTGATTCCTAAGTTTTCTATGGAAGATTTTGAAGGTTTTATAAAATGGGAGGCGAGAGCTGCTGATAAAGCAATCTGTGAGGAATACAAAGACTTTATTATTTCACTCGCGAACTTTCTATATAAAATTGAATTGAATGACCGAGACAAGAAACTGTTATGGAAAGCACTTAGAAAGAATAAGAAGATGCTTAAATCGATGGATATATCAAAGAAAGAGTTTGATATGGATATTATGAATGCAATTTTAGAAGCACTGAAATATAGGTATCAAACGAAGGAATAGTTATTCATTAATTATTTTATTGTTAATTGAATACAGTGAATATGTATTCTAATTATAAAACCTACCTTTATTTGAAAGGATTATTTATGAAAATAGGTGGGTTTTATGATATAATATATTTACTGATACATGTAACAGTAAATATAGGAGATAACAAAATTGTCAAATAAAAAAACTTTATCCGACATAGAAAAAGAGATGCTTATAGTACTTACCGATGGGAAGTCATATTGGACCAAATGTTACCAGCTCATGCGTATCGTAGAGCAGGAGAAACTATTCTTGGAAGCAAATTACCGTAGTTTTACTGCATGGCTTAATGCATTTCAGTATAAAGCTGGTGTAAATGTCCGTATCCTATGGCAACAGAAAAAAGCGGGAAGTTTCTATGAATCGTACCATAAGAAAAAACAAGATAAAAATGAAGATATACCTGATATAGATACAGTTAAGATTACTCCTACCAATCTAGTTTACATAGAGAGAATAGTAGAAAGTCATCCATGGCTTGAAGATAAACTGATGAAACGAGCAATTGAAGGTAATGTTACAAGAAGAGAGCTTAAGAATACCTGGGATTCTATTAAAGCAGAAAGAATCGCGAAGGGTGAGATGGTTGCAAGGGAAACAAGACATGATAAGAGTCTTATTAGTGCTACGGTGGAGCAGAAGCTTTCTGCGACCAAGGCTCTTCTTTGTATCCAATCAGATTATAAATGGTTAAATAATGGAAAAGCAACAATTGCTGATTCGAAATACCAGGTATATGCTAATTATGAATTAGAGTTTGAAGAGAACATATACCAGTGGGATATTGTGATTGCGGAAACGGTCAGTGCAAAGAATAAAGATTTAAATATTCATGGTATGATATTGTTAAATGACGAAACGAGTATATCTGTAGAACACATTAATGAGTTTAGGAACTTCGTAGATCATCTTTGGATAATCGTTCCGGAACAATATGAAGATATGTCGAAAATAGCCGATAAATTTGGTATAATAGCAGTAAATCCTAGTGGAACCAAAGATCGAATCAATGTACTGAGGGAGTCATCAGAAGATAGTGGAAGTAAAAGAAATTATCTAATTACGAAACTTCTTATGAAATACTTAAAGAATGCTGAATAAGAGGAGAAGTATTCTACTTGTGACGAAAAAAGTGCCAATAGTTTATGGATTGAGAAGGATGCCGATGAATATGCAAAAAGTAGCCAAGTTGACTATTTTGCTGCAGTCTATGATTATTGGAAGAACACGGAAGAATTTTCATCCGCTAACAATCTAGATGGTAAGATTAGTAATATTCTATGTAAAAATATTCAGTAGTATACAAATATCATTTTGTAAAAAAGTCAAGAGGTGAATGTATGAATGAAAAATACATGAGAGAGATTACAAGTTTTGTAAAGAAACAACTTCCAAAAATGGAATTCGCAATTGATATCTTCGTTGGAACCATGAGAATCATTTCAATCAATGAAGATCACAAAAAAATATCATTTGGAGTGCTATATAAAAAAGAAGAGGCTGTAAGCCTGATTCAGAGGAGATTTGCTGGAGTAATAAAGGATGCCGTAGAGGAAACGATTGGGAAAGGGTATGAGATTAGTTTCCATCTGATGAAAAATGAAACGAACCGATTAAATCCGCAATATACTTTCGAAACTTTCCGAATAGATAATAAGAATAAGGAAGCTGTGGATCGATTGCGAGAATTTCTTAAAAATCAACGAGGCGGTATCATAATCATTACTGGATATGGAAAAACGCATCTACTACAAGCACTTTCTCATGAATCACAGGATAAAGATTCAAAACTTGCCTTTTTCATTGCTGAAATGTATGTACAGTACCTGGTAGAGGGAAAAAATCGTGAGGATCTATCCCTATATAAAAAGCTGTTTTACGGTAACTTTAACATAGCTATCGACGACATAGATTTTATTTTTCAAAAGGAGTATTCTGAGCATTCTTTAGCAGAGCTTTTGCAAACATATAAAGAAGGGAGACATTTTTTACTTTCTGTTGATAATTGGCCACCAAGAACTGATATTTCTAATGAGAAATTAAGAAACATTTTAAATGAAGCCGAAGTTCTTTCACTGTGTCATTAATAAATGAAGGAGGCGATATAATGGTGTATAAGATGTATTTGAGAAAAGGACCATTTCACTATATATGAAAGAGATGAATGTAAGTGTGAATGGTTTGTCTGGAAGGAAAATGGTTATGAAAAGATTTACAAGAATTGATGAGATTAATTGTACAGGAAGTCTCTTGCTTCCAATTCCAGAAGGATATACGCTTCTGGATTCGGACTTTGCTTATTTTGTTGTTTGATCTGACCTGCCAAGAGTCCGTCCGTTAGGCACCATTGATTTGTTTGATGATAAACTTTATATTAAAATTGGCAATGTGAAAGAGGTATCAAAATAGATTCAAAAGAATCCTAAAGTAGAGATTTGTGCTTTTGCAGGGCCAAAGTGGCTTCGTATTGCAGGAACATTGGTACGTGATGACAGAAAAGAAGTAAAAGTGTATATGCTTGATCAGTACCCAAATCTGAAAGCAATGTATTCTGCAGATGATGATAATACGGAAGTTCTTTATTTAAAAGATGCAGTTGCAACATTTTCCTCTTTTACAGAAGCATCAAAAACAATCGAATTCTAATAGCACATGCAAATCTTTTCGAAAATACTGTGAAGAGAATCTTTGTGGATTCTATGGAAAGAATTATGCATGTCCACCTTACTGTGGAACTCCAGAAGAAATGGAAGAAAAAGTAAGGAAGCATCAGAATGCCTTGGTCTTAAAAACTTCATATGAGGTCAATGATGCTATGGGTGGTTCTGCTATGAATCCACTCAAGAAGAAACATACTAAGATGACCTTATCACTGATCAAGGAAATCCTGAAGGAAGATTCTTGTGATTATATAGGGGTTATGGCTGGGCCTTGCTTCTACTGTCCAACTTGTAAAATGGCAGAGGGAAAACCTTGCACATGTGAAAATATGCGATTTTCTTGTTTATCAGCATACTGTATTGATGTTACAAAACGGGCAGAAATCTGTGATATGAAAATTTCATGGGATATCCATAGTGTATCATTTTTTAGCATTTATCTTTTTTAGTTTATACCCGTTAGGGTGTAAATTGAGCGGAATGATATAATATTATACCCGAAGAGGTGTAATGAAACATAATCTGAATAAAGAATATATAGCAGGGAAGTATGATACTTTCCTGCTTTTTATATGTCAAAATGCAGAATAGAGTATACCCTAATCTGCATATTCAGATGCCCACAATTATTGTAAAAATAGATTCCTATATAATAAATTATTTACATAATGCAGATCGAGTTTAAATCAAAATTTGATGCAATTGATTTCCTATGATATAATATTATTATCTTAGAGAAAGGAGATTTTGGATATGCCAGTATTAATTCGTAATTTAATTGAATCATATGTTACAGGTCTTAAGAATATTTATGGTACTCACTTAAAACAGGTTATCTTATACGGATCATATGCCAGAGGAGATTTTCGAGAAGATTCTGACATTGATATTATGATTCTTCTTGATATGTCAGATGAAGAACTTAAAGTATATCGGCATCAATTATCAGAATTTACTTTCGATTTTAACATGGAGCATGATTTAGATATCAAGCCTTATGCAAAAAGTGAAGCTCATTTCAATAAGTGGGTATTAAACTATCCATTTTATAGTAATGTTCGTAAGGAAGGAGTAAATCTTTATGGAGCAGCATGATGATATCGGGTCTGTTAAGGATTTGGTCTTATATAGGATAGAATCAGCAAAAGAAGATTTAGCTTCTGCTAATATTCTGTTTGAAGCAAATGCATATAAAGCTGCAAATAATCGTGCTTATTATTCCATTTTTCATGCAATAAATGCGGTTCATGCAGCCAACAGAAAGTCGTATAAACGGCATAAAGATGCAATAGCAAATTTTAACAAAGATTATGTTAGAACAGAAATTTTTCCTCGTAAAATAGGTCATCAGATAGCTGAGGCAGAGGAGATTCGTCATGCAAGTGACTATGACGATTTCTATATCGCTAGTAAAGAGGAAGCAGAAGAACAGATACAGGTAGCCAAATCATTTCTTGTTTTAGTTCAAAATTATTGTAATGAAATATTAGATAAAATATAAAAAAGTACTCTAACGAGTATACCAAGTGAGACTTGAAACGAAGAGGAAAGCCAAACTGACTTTCCTCTTTTTAATTAGGCTCTTCAGGGGTAATGGTGGGTTAAAAACCGCCACAACCCCAGTGTTTATCTAGATTAAGCGGCATTCGATTTTCGATTAGGAAGTGGAATGCGGATATCAGAGCATACAAGATACACCATATCGAGCATATTTTGTATGTTTCTGAATCCATAAGCCTTACGGATAATCAGCTTAATCTTGTTATTGGTTGCTTCAATCCTGGCATTACTCATACCATAACGGATTGTATTTAAGATATGCGTCTTGTGACGCTTAATCTTCTGATATAACTCTTTGAACGCAGGTATCCTGCTGTGGCTTGCTTTCCATAGCCAGCGTTTGAGTTCTGCCTCTGCCTCTTCAACGTCTGTAAGCTTTAACAGTATCATGAGAATTATCGATATCCTGATGGGGATTCCAAGTTTACTCTATATGATTCTCCTGATGATGGTTTTTGGTTCGGGGAATATCGTGACATTAGTTATCGCTATGTCTGTTACATCATGGATGACAGCCGCCAGAAGTACAAGGGGACTTGTGTTGTCACTTAGACAAAAGGAATATGTCATAGCCAGTGAAACATTAGGAGCAGGAGCACCCAGAATTATATTACGTCACCTGATACCAAATTCTATGGGAATTCTTGTAGTTGGGATGACCATGTCGATTCCCGGATGCATCTTTGCGGAGGCTTATTTAAGTTTTATTGGTCTTGGGGTAACACCTCCACAGCCAAGCTGGGGACAGTTAATCAGTGCAGCAGGAGAAACTTTCAGAAACTATCCTTATCAATTTGTAATACCATGTCTGATTACAGGAATTACCATTTTCTGCTTTAACGTAATCGGTGATGGCTTAAGGGATGCCATGGATCCAAAACTTCATGTGTGAGGTGACAATTATGGAAGAAAAGAAAAAAATTCTGGAGATAAAGAATCTTTCCGTATCATTTGACACGTATGCAGGAGAGGTCCAGGCAGTCAGAGATGCATCTTGGGATGTAATGGAAGGAGAGACCGTTGCTATTGTCGGTGAATCCGGATGTGGAAAGACCGTAACAATTCAAACGGTAATGGGAATCAACCGAACAGATAACTGCAGGATAAAAAGCGGAGAAATTCTATTTAAGGGGGACGATCTTGTTAAAAAAACAAGAAAAGAGATGCATAAATATCAGGGAAAAGATATGTCCATCATCTTTCAGGACCCATTTACCTATCTTAATCCGACCTCAAAAGTGAGAAATCAGATTAGGGAGGGGTATTTAAAACATTATAAAGTATCAAAAAAAGAAGCGAACGAGAAAGTAATAGAGTTACTAAAAATCGTAAATATTCCGAATCCCGAAAGAGTAGCAAAACAGTATCCTCATGAATTATCGGGTGGTATGAGGCAGAGAGTTATGATTGCAATGGCATTAATCTGCAATCCCAAAATTCTCTTTGCGGATGAACCTACAACAGCTCTTGATGTAACGGTTCAGGCACAAATTATTGATTTGATGAATCAGCTAAAAGATGATTTTCAGGCTTCTATCGTTTTGATCACTCATGATATGGGTGTCGTAGCAAATATGGCCGACAGAATATATGTAATGTATGCAGGAAAGATCGTTGAACATGGTCTGAGCGAGGATATCTTTTATCATCCAAAACATCCATATACGATTGGTCTTCTTCAGGCTGCACCAAGACTGGATCAGAAGAAACAGGATTTACAGTATTCTATACCAGGTACACCTCCAGATCTTATCAATCCTCCAAAAGGATGCCCTTTTGCAGCAAGATGCCCGCATACGATGAACATTTGTGTAGAAGAGTTTCCTGAGAATGTATATTTTGGCGACAACAATCATTTCGCAGCTTGTTGGTTGAATCATCCTGCCTGTCTAAAAGAAAAACAAATCGGGGGTGAGAAAGTATGAACCGAGAGGTATTGCTTGAGCTAAAAGATCTCCATACATTTTTCAAAGTGAAATCAGGAATTTTAAAAGCAGTAAATGGCATTGATCTGACAATTTATAAGGGTGAGTCCATCGGTCTTGTAGGAGAATCCGGTTGTGGAAAAAGTACATTAGGAAAAACAATCATGAGACTTTACAAGCCTCAAAAAGGTCAGGTGCTTTATAAAGGAAAAGATATCTGGGACTTTAATAAAAAAGAGTTGCTTCAATATCGAAAAGATATTCAGATGATATTCCAGGATCCATACGCTTCTTTTGATCCTCTGACAATTATTGGAGATACCATAGCAGAAGGAATGGACATTCATCGTATGCATCAGGGGAAAGAAAGATCAAATAAGATTTTGGAACTTCTTAAACTGATAGGTTTGGGGCGAGAACATATGAATCGATTTCCACATGAGTTTTCTGGTGGGCAAAGGCAAAGAGTTGGTATCGCCAGAGCCCTGGCCCTCGAACCCCAATTGATCGTATGTGATGAACCTATCTCTGCATTGGACGTATCCATTCAGGCACAGATTGTAAACCTTTTAAATAAACTTCAGAAAGAGGTTGGCGTTTCCTATCTGTTCATTACCCATGATCTTTCGATGGTAAAACAGATCTCAGATCGAATTGCTGTAATGTATCTTGGGTCTCTTGTTGAAATCTCACCAAGTGAAGAAATATATGAGAAAAACTATCATCCATATACAAAAGCATTGCTCTCTGCAATTCCGATTCCTGATCCTATCATAGAAAAAAAGAGAAAACGAATTATATTAAATGGAGATATTCCAAGTCCGGTCAACTTGAAAGAAGAATGTGCCTTTGTTAGCAGATGTCCATATGCAACAGAGGAATGCAGATGCAAACGACCTGAACTGAAAGAAATATCTCCAGACCATTTTGTGTCATGCTTCAACGCAGATAAAATTGAAGCGCTTGAAAATCAATCATTCTGAAAGGAAAAAAGTATGACCAATTATGATGAAACGATAAAAAAGGAATTTGGATTTTTAGATAGTTTAATCCACGTTAATGTTTGCTCCGTTGGTGTGATACCGAAAAGGACTCAGAATGCCAACGCATCATTTATGGATCAATATTTGCATATGGTTTACGATGTAAATAATGTTGATTTCGAAAAAGAAAGAAGGAAAGCCAAAATAGAAATCAGTAAATTGATAAATGCTGATATGGATGAATTGGCTTATACGAAAAATACAACAGAAGGAACTTCTGTTATTGCTTGTGGGTATCCCCTCGGAAAGGATGACAATGTTGTTGTCATAGACCAGGAAGATGAATCAAATATCTTTCCATGGATTAATGGTGCTAGTAAGAATGGGTACGATGTCAAAATAGTTAAGACAGATGGCAAAACCCTTACAGAAGAGATGATATTAAAGGAAACGGATTCTCATACCAGAATTGTTGCTCTTTCAGCTGTGGAATCTTTAAGTGGAATACGTTTGGATCTGTCAAAACTAAGTAAATCGTTATCTCAAAAGGGTATTTTATTATCCGTCGATGGAATTCAGGCAATTGGAAGGCTGAATGTTGATGTGAAAAGAGATGGGATTGCCTTCCTGTCGTGTGGCGGTTTTAAGGGTCTTATGTCTGGTTTTGGAACAGGATTCTTATATTGTCGCAAAGATCTGATTTCAAAGATAATACCATCAACTGTTGGCAGTGGCTCTGTAGTTGAGGTTGGAGATGGACATTCGCTCTTTCAGGATAAAAACGATTTTGCTTTGCTCCCTACTGCTGGACGATTTGAAGGAGGATCCTTTAATACACTTGGTATTATTCTGATGGGAGAAAGTTCCGGGTTAATTAATGAATTAGGCATACAGAATATAGAAAAGCATATTATCTCCCTGGAAAAACAATTAAGAAAGGATACGGAAGATATCAAACATATAGAGATACTACCATCTGGGGAGCTTCCATCTGGAATGATTGTGGCATATTACGATGATTGTTACTACTCCATGATAGATAATATTTTAAAAGGTTTCAATGTTAGTATGACTCATCGCCAGGGTTATCTAAGAATGTCAATTGGAATGCATAATACACCCGGTGATATAAAAATCATTTCAAAAATGCTACACACAATAGATGCATTATATACAAATTGATTTATCGTATAGTTTTGTATCCTTTTTTCTCCCTACTAATATATATCTGTGATATAATCACAGATATATTCTAATGAATTACCATAAGGAGGAAGAGCATGAGTTCAGTTGTAGAAAATGTATATGACAGCATGAGAGAACGTATACTTCAAGGAGAATTTGGACCAAATGATGTTTTTGTTGAACTTGATATAGCAGAAAAATATGGAGTAAGCAGAGGAACTGCCAGAGAAGCACTTCAGAAGTTGTGTGAATCAAAATTCCTTATAAAAATGCCGCGAAAAGGGTACTTTATGTATAAATTTTCGCCAAAAGAAATGGCAGATGTAAATCATTTGAGATGTATTTTAGAAACAGAGGCTGTAAAACTGTCCATCGTCAATGCAAAGGATGAAGAGATCAGACAATTATATCAGATACTGGAAGGACCGAAAAATGAAAAACTGCCAGAAAATACTGTAAACCATCAGTTTCATATGTCACTTGCCCGTTTATCCGGCAATGGAATTCTTTGTGATATGCTTGGGACCATCATTGATATATCCACACGTGCTGCAATCAATCTCACTTCTGATGATTCAAAGGATTCCCATAAGGCTATTATTGAAGCTGTTTTAGCACGAGATGTTGATATGGCATGTCAAAAATTAAGGGAAGATATCAATTCCTAAATCACCTCTTAATAACAAGATATAATAATAAAAATGCAGGAGGATACCAGTGAAAGAAAATAAAAAATTAATAGAAAACTATATCCTTGATCATAAAAATGATATGATTAGCGATCTTTTTGAACTGATTAAAATAGATAGTTCGTATGCTGAGGATAATCCTGCATTACCATATGGTTCCGGACCAGAGGAGGCACTAAATACGATATTATCCATAGCAGGTCAATATGGTCTTCAGGGAGTGAATTATGATCATCAGGTAGCAGTGATAGATCTTAATGAGAAAGAAAGATATCTTGATATCGTGGCACACATGGATGTAGTACCCGGAGGGGATGGATGGACAGTAACAGAACCATTTCATCCGATCGAAAAGAATGGTTATATTTATGGGCGTGGTTCCTCCGATGATAAAGGACCTGCAATCGCAGCATTATATGCCATGAAAGCCATAAAAGAGTTAAATATTCCTCTGAAAAAGAATGCGAGACTGATATTAGGTGCTGATGAAGAATGCGGTGGAGAAGACCTGGATTATTATTATGACCGAGAAGGATATCCAACCTGGGCATTCTCACCGGATGGTGAATTTCCAGTTGTCAATGTGGAAAAAGGATTTTTCAGTGGTGAATTTCATTTCAAAAAAGAAAGTTATATTCCGTTAGAAGAACAGGGGATTGAAGTGACTCATATTTCTGTAGGCGAAGCCTCAAACATGATTCCTGGAAATGCAGAAGCTATTATCTCCGGAATAAAAAAAGATGAACTCGATCATACACTGGAGAATATTTCTATTCATGGTATAGAAATCGATTCGCAGACGGAAGGTGATCAGGCTGTACGGATTATTGTAAGAGGAAAAGGCGGACATGCTTCTGAACCAGAAAGATGCAACAATGCCCTTACGGCATTAATAAAAGTCCTTAATGATATACAGTTTCCAAAGTGTTGCTGGACAGAAGTTGGAAAGATGCTTGAAGCGTTGTTCCCTCATAATTCATGGGATGGCAGTTCATTTGGTGTGGATATGGAAGATAGTGCCAGTGGTCCCTTAACCATGTCATTCACTATGTTGGAATATTCCCCAGGCATATTAACAGGTATTTTTGATTCCAGAGTACCTTTATGTGCAAAGAAAGAAAATCTTGAAATCCCTGTAAGAAAAAAACTGGATAAGGCTGGCTTTACTCTTAATAAAGATGCCAGAATCCGTAAACCACATTATGTTCCTGAGAATACAGAATTGGTTCAGGCACTTCTGAAATCATATGCCAATGTTTTTGAAGAGGCCGGACACTGCAGATATTCCGGTGGTGGAAGTTATCTACATGGATTAGAATTCGGAGTGGTTTTTGGATGCGAATTTACGGAAGAGCCAACCAATATGCATGGTCCGGACGAACATGTCAATATAGATACTTTATTAAAAAGCGCAGTGGCTTATGCATTAGCCATCATTGAATTGTGTAACTAGGCTTTTTGAATGATAACACGTAGTATAGATGAAAGAATAGATATTATGAACAGAGTAGTAGAACGATTTTTGAAATATATTTCTATAGATACAGAATCTGATGATGAAAGTGAAACAATACCCAGTTGTACCAATCAATGGGTATTAGCAAAGATCTTACGAGATGAATTATCCGAGATGGGCATAGAAAATGTACGATTGGATGAAAATCACTGCTTTGTCTATGCAGAAATTCCAGCTAATACGGATCAGAAATATTCTCTTGGGTTTATTTCACACATGGATACTGCTCCTGGGTTATCCGGCGATGCAAAAAATGCAAAGATTATAAAAGAATATCAAGGAAATATTATTTCACTTGGCAACAATAAAACATTATCTCCAGATGAATATACAGATCTGAAAAATTATATTGGCGAGGATATTATCGTAACGGATGGGAACTCTCTTCTTGGTGCAGATGACAAGGCTGGAATAGCTGAGATTATGACAATGGCAGAAATATTGATCAATAATCCATCAATTCCACATGGTAAAATATGTATTGCATTTACACCTGATGAAGAAACAAGTGGTGGAATTGATTTTTTCGATATAGAAGGATTTGGTGTGGACTATGCTTATACCGTTGACGGTGGAGCAATCGGTGAGATAGAATATGAAAATTTCAATGCTGGTTCTGCTGATGTTGTAATAACAGGAAACAATATACATCCTGGTTATGCTAAGGGTATTATGATAAATGCACTCAGACTTGCAATGGAATATGATTCCATGATACCTCAGGACCAGCGTCCGGAAAATACGGAAGGATATGAAGGTTTTTATCATCTGATGTATCTGGAAGGAAACACAGATAAAGCAGAATTAACTTATATCATAAGAGACCATGATGAAGAACAATATAATAAGAAAAAATCGTTATTGATCGCTGCAGCAGAATTTATCAATAAAAAATATAAGGATGCTGTGAAAGTTCAGATCAGAGACAGCTATCGCAATATGAAGGAAATTATAAATCCCCATATGTTTTTAATAGAAAATGCAAAAGAAGCTTTTTGCAAATGTGGGATAAATCCTACAGTAGTTCCAATTCGTGGTGGCACGGATGGAGTGGAATTGTCCCATCGAGGCCTTCCTTGTCCCAATTTATCAACTGGCGGACATAATTTTCACAGTGAAAGGGAGTATATCCCAGTACAATCCATGGAAAAGATGGTAGATGTACTCGTTGAGATTGCTAAACTCACTGCAAGATAAATACAGAAATTCAGAAAAGGAAAACATTTGTTATGCATGATTTTATTATTATTAATCAGGAAGAAGTATCCACAGTTATTAATATGGATGATGTAATAGAAGCTGATGAAAAAGCTTATTCTCTTAAATGTGATCATAAGGCAGAACTGTTTCCCATTGTCACACATCGCTTTGAAAATGGTGGAGAATTTGATATTAAAAGCGGCAGTATGGAAGGAGCAGGAGTATTTGGTATGAAGCTTGTCAGTGCCTTTGCAGATAATGATAAGCTTAATCTACCACGTCTCATGGGAACAATCCTTGTGTTTGATAGTAGTACTGGAATGTTAAAAGGCATGATGGATGGTTCTCTTATTACCAATATGCGTACTGGAGCTGCTGGCGCAGTAGGATGTAAATATCTTGCAAGACCAGAATCCGAAGTATTGCTCCTTGTAGGAACAGGCGCGCAGGGACCTGTTCTGATTGATGCAACGCTTCGTGTAATGCATAATATTAAAAAAATATTGGTATGTAATCCTCATACACCACAAAAAGTGGAGACTTTTGTCGAAAAGTTAAAAGAACAAATAAACTGTGATATTACAATAGAAGCTATTTTAGATATAGAACAGGCTACCAGAAGTGCTGATATTATTTTAACTGCAGTTCCATCAAGAGAAGGTGTCATTGATTCCGATTGGGTGAAGCCAGGAACACATCTATCCTGTATCGGTTCTGATATGGAAGGAAAACAAGAATTAGAAGTTTCACTCATGGGACGTGCCAAAGTTTTCTGTGATGATCTAAATCAGGTTATAAAAATCGGAGAATGTGAAAAAGCAGTGAAACAAGGCATATTAATTCCTGAAAACATCACTGAAATAGGTGACGTTATTCTAGGTAAAGCCACTGGAAGAGATAATAATCAGCAGATTACTATTTTTGATAGCACAGGCATAGGGCTTCAGGATCTAATGGTAGCTTCTAAAGTTACCGATGTCGCTTTATCCAAGGGAATTGGCACAAAAATGAAAATTTGACAATTATAACTGATAAAATCTATATCAAGAAACATAATAAAAAGCGTCGTATATCATAGTACATTAAGATGATATACAACGCTTTTTATATGTGTTATTTTCCAACATACACCATATCATAGCAAGGTCTGCCACCACCGGTCCAGTTTTTGGTCACGATTTTACCTTTGAAGACCATGGTAGTGGAACCTCCACCGTCAAGATTATATCCGTAAGTACACCCAAGATTTTTAAGAATCTTACCTTCCCCATACATATTTAGACCTTTTGACTTTTTATCATTACGATGACCATTGGAACTTTGGCCATTGCAGACAACAATCCAAAAATTACCTGGCTGGCCATTGGTACCAAAGAAGGTTCTCTGACGGAAAGAGCCATCGTTTTTATTGCCAAAGATTTTGCCATAGGAGAGAAGAGTAAATCCCATATCTCCACCAAAAGTATCACTGATATAACCTTTATTTGCAGCAGTAGAAAGGGCCATTCCGTTTGTTATATTTTCCTGGGATGTTCCTGGTGCAAGCAATCCTGTTTTCTTACAGTAAGTAGCAGACGAGGTCACCTGATTACTTCCAAGAGTCCCTCTATAATATTTCCCATCCGCAATCTCATGATAATCATGATAGGAAGCCCCGTTCCAGCGTTTTCCTGTCTTGATCCAGTGAGATGAATCTTTGCCATTGAAAGGACCATTGACTGCCAGAACAGCCTTATAGGCCTTGTTCTTTTTTGATTTTACAGCTCCTAGTACTGATTGAAATCCATTGGACCGTTTTCCATTAGCTTTCGCCAGACCAAATTTTTTATAGCTGCTTTTCTTAAGCTGAATGTGAGCTGCATAGTATTTTGCCTTACCACCTGCTCCATTATAATAAGCCTGATAAAGAGTGATTTTTGATCCGTCGTTATAGACATGAGTTGCTTTTGATTTTGTGTTTTTGTAGTATGATAGGTTGTTATGATTGGCCTTTTTCTTCGCCTTTTTTGAATTGGCATGGACTGTTGCAGAAGCTCTTAGATGATTTGATGCTGATTTAGCATACGCATTTGTTGAATAGGCGAGCAGTAACATGCTGCAAAAAGCCAGGATGATAAAGTAACGGTTTGTTTTTCTTAATTTCATTATATTTTCCTCCATATTGAAAGTAGTTAATCTGTTCCGTTATCAATATGGATGATTTCTATGAAATATCAGAAATTGCTGATATAATAAGTGAGGGGAGTGA
Source organism: Eubacteriales bacterium (assembly GCA_030531555.1). Lineage (GTDB taxonomy): Bacteria > Bacillota > Clostridia > Lachnospirales > Lachnospiraceae > Anaerobutyricum. The sequence continues at coordinate 26,835 of JAUNNI010000031.1, forward strand.
TAATAGATGAAAGTACTCGTGATACCTGATGTACATCTTAAACCAGAAATGTTTCAAAAAGCGGATTATCTTATGGGTAAGAAAATTGCAGACAGAGCAGTATGTCTGATGGATATCCCGGATGACTGGGGGAAACAGTATAATGTTATACTCTATGAAGATACCTATGATGCAGCAATATCATTCGCAAGAAAGTATCCGGACACCATGTGGTGTTGGGGCAATCATGATCTATCCTATCAATGGTATCAACTGGAAACAGGATATAGTCCCATGGCAGAATATACAGTGAATAGGAAGCTGACAGATCTAAAAGTAGCTTTGCCAGAAATTAATCCAATTCGTTACGTCGGCAGAATTGATAATGTTCTTTTTAGCCATGGAGGACTTTCCAAAACATTTGTAGAGCAATATGTTCCTGCTTCAAAATATAATGATGTTGATTATGTTTTAGATACAATCAATTGTCTTGGAAAAAATGATATGTGGGATGATGGGTCTCCAATCTGGTTACGTCCACAATATGAAAATGTGAAGATGTACAAGCCTAGAACCCTTTTACAGGTGGTAGGACATACGCCTATGCGAAAGATTACAAAGAGTAAGCATGTAATCTCCTGTGATGTTTTTTCTACATACGATGACGGCAGACCAATTGGAACACAGGAGTTTCTGTTGTTAGATACTGTAACATGGGAATATTTTGGTATATAAATAAATTAGAATGGAGTTAGTATATATAAAATGGAAAAAGACCAAACCCTTCGTGGAAATGAATCCATCGAAAAGAGCATTATAAAATTTAAAAAGTCCATGACCGATGAAAATCTTACACATACACTGTCTCTGTTAAGAAAAAGAATGAAAGAGAAAGGCCATTTTGTAGTAGCTGTTAAAATGGCTGCCAGTGGTAATATGGAACTTCGTACCGTGAAAACACAGGATGGAAAGGAATGGTTCGCGGTATTCACCAGTTTTGAAGAGCAGAACAATGGTGGTGATAATATTAAGTCAACTTTTACTGCTGAAATGGAACAGGTCTTCCAAATCTGTTTTCAATCACCAAATGTAGAGGGCATTTTACTTAATCCATGGAATCTATCCCTAAAAATGGATAAAACAATCATTTCCATTATTATGGGTGTATAATATAATTAACGTTTGAATTTTAATAGGAGGCAACTATGTATAAATATCCTTTAATCGGAACTGCAAGTGACTATACAAACCCAGATAACTGGCATATCTGCCCACAAGAAGATAATATGAAACACAATGCAGATGTACTTTACTTTATTGGAACAATGGCCGCAAATCCTGAGGGAGATGATATCTCTACGATAGATGAACCAACTTTACGCCAGCCATTTATGGGGGAATTTGAGTCCTCTATTTTTGAGCCATTTTGTAATATCTTTTTTCCATGGTGGAGACAAGTTGATACAACAGCACTATTCCGACATACTCCAGAAGAGGTTGATCAAATGCAATATGCTGAACCACGTACAGATGTCTATGCCATTATGGATCATTATTTCGAAAATTATAACCAGGGTAAACCATTTTTCCTTGTAGGTCATTCTCAAGGCGCTAAAATGATTATGATAATTCTTGAAGATTATATGAAAGCCCATCCGGAATATAAGGAGAGAATGGTAGCAGCATATGCGGTTGGTGTTGCCGTAACAAAAGATTATCTGAAAGCAAATCCTGAAATTAAGATGGCAAAGAATGCCGATGATACAGGTGTATGTCTTTCCTGGAATACAGAAGGTCCATCTAATGATGGATTTTATGGTTTGGTAATCAAACCTGATTGTGTAGCTATAAATCCGATAAACTGGAAAACAGATGATACCTATGCTTCAATATCAGAAAATCTTGGTAGTGTTATGCCAAATTCTGCAGATGGTAGTTTGATGGAATTAGGAGGAATTGCAGACGCAAGAGTAAATGTAGAAAGAGGAACCATTGTTGTAGATTCTGAATCATGCAAAGATTTTACTGATACAAAAGCATGGGGTGAAGAAGTATCTGCTTTATTTGGTCCCGAGAGTTACCATGGTGGTGATTTCGGCTTATTTTATTATAATATCAGAGATAACGCAAAACTAAGACTTCATAATTGGATTATGAGTCATAGTTAGCATTATTCATACGGATCAATCTTAGCCGCCTGGCGTCTGTGTGCATCTTCGGATGCAGCATAGTGCTTGGCGGTTGTATTTATGTCACTATGGCCTAATACGTCCGCAACAAGTCGAATATCCCCTGTTTTATTATAGAGCGCGGTTCCATAGGTGGAACGCATCTTATGAGGAGTAATTTTCTTATTTGGAACAGCTACTGCGGCATATTTTGCCACCATTTCCTGGATGGAACGGACTGCCATACGTTTCTTACGATTAGACATAAAGAGTGCTTTTTCATCATCACTATCGATATAATATGGTCTTTCCAACTCGATATAATCCTGGAGTCTGTTACTGGTCAGCTCATCAAAATAAAGGATATGTTCCTTGCCACCTTTTCGAACAACACGCATAGATTGTTCTTTAAAATTAAGATCTTTAAGATCAAGTGACACACATTCAGAAACACGTATTCCTGTGCGCAGTAATAATGTCAAGATGGCCAGATCACGCTCTTTATGCTTCTTATTCAGTTTCTTCTGATGCTCTGAACCAAAATTTCCTGATTCGATGGTATGCAGAAATTCTTCTACCTCTGATGGAGTCATTCTTACGATCACATGATCATCACTGTGATAAGACTGTTTTGTAGCACCGGCTGTTGGATCATTGGTCATATCACCATGGGTACAGAGATACTTACATAAAGATCTTAAAGAAGACATACGTCTGGCGATTCCTTTTACATCATTCTGCATCTCAATCTCCCCTACGATATCAAGATCCTTGGCACTTAAATATTTCTGATATTCATTGATGTCCTGATAGGATAAAGAATTTAACAGCTTCACAGGAATATTCTTTATCTCTGTATCTTTTAAGGTAGGATTAAATTCTTTCAGATATCGGAAAAAGATATTGAGATCATAGGCATAGGCCATGGCTGTATGGGGATTTTTCTGCGCCTTGGAATCTAGAAACTCATAGGTAAAGGAAGGAAGTTTCGCTTTGATATCCTTTAATTTTAATCTGTAGTTTTTATCTTTCTGCTTGATATATTCTGAATTCTTTCCCATGGTAACTGCCTTTCAATTTCTAATATCTTCTTATACATTCCTTAAGCGTAATTAATCTTTCTAATATCCGAAAACTTCTACTGCCTTTTTCATATTTTCGATGATTTCAACCTCAAATGGACATCTCTTTTCACAGGATCCACATTGAACACATTCCTCAGCGTGATGATCTAAGACTTTATAGTGTTCTCTGACAGTTTCCGGTACAAACCCCTGCGCCTTTGTTAGATTCAAAAATTTGGTAACATCCGCAACAGAAATTTCTTTTGGGCATGGAGCACAGTGACTGCAGTACATACAATGCCCTTTCCAGCTGATTTTTGGCATGGACGCAAAAACAGGAGCGTAGTCTCGTTCTTCTGCAGTTGTATTTTCATAAGCTGCCGCATCATCAATGTCATTCAGATTTCTTCCACCACACATTACAGTAGAAACACCTGGTCTTGTGAGTGCATAATGAATACACTGGGCAGAAGTAAGGGCTACACCGGCAGGAGACAGGGAAGCATCCAACAGATCCCCACCGCCAAACGCTTTCATAACAGTAATTCCAACTCCCTTTTCCTGACAATGTTCATAAAGAGATTGACGTTCCGGATCAAGATTCACAAGATCTTTCGCATAATTTTCTTCATTCCATAATTCTTCTACATCCTCATTGGCAGGAAGCAGATCGTAGCAAGGGTTGACGCTAAACATAAGAACATCGATATGGCCTCCATCTACCGCATCCAATGCAACCTGAGGATTGTGGCTGGATAAACCGATCGCCTTTATGATGCATTTTTCTTTTAAGTCTTTACAATAATCCAGCAATCCATTTTCTTTAATGGTATTCCAGTCATCGAGTGCATCGGAATAATGGATCATGCCAATGTCAAAATAATCTGTTTGAAGGCGGTTAAGCTGATCCTGAAAACCAATCTCTGCTTTTTCTACATCTCTTGTTCTGAGATACTGTCCATTTTCCCAAACAGAACCAATATGAGCCTGAAGGATAAAGTTTTCACGTCTGCCTTTTAATGCATATCCCAGATTACTGCGAAAGTCTGGGTTTGGAGTGTACATATCAATACAGTTAATACCATATTGTTCCATGCGATCGATATATTCTTTACATTCCTCTGGTGTTTTATCTAAGAAGCCTTCGCATCCCATTCCGATTTCACTGACTTTTATTCCTGTATTTCCAAGTTCTCTATATATCATAACAACCTCCTGAAAAGATCTGATTAGATTTCTTATAGTATATCACAGATTGTAGAATAAATGCATTCATATCATAGCACAAAATGTGGATTTCACGCTATAATATATTTTACTACACTACTCTTCTCAATACAAGATATTTCAATCTTACTGGTTTTCTGATATATGATATATGTCCGGATATCCATAGTGTAACAGTAGAAGAACGTTACCTTCCATATTCTATTCTTTATTATGTGTGGGTGATCATAACGGATTTAAATGATTCATCTATATGTCACTGGATTTTATCATTCTTTCAGGAATACCATCCAGAATATCTTTATGAAGGTATATGTATACAGGACACAAATAATC
>JAUNNI010000032.1:0-21413 GCA_030531555.1 Eubacteriales bacterium
AATCCAACTTAAAAACAACGATTTTTTTGTCTCATTTTATGGGTTCATTATAATGGTTGTCATTTCCATGGTATCTATTTTGTTTGTTGCACCTATAGCGAAAAAACCAGAAACGTATAAGAAAACCATGAAAAGCTTAGATAAAAAGCAGAAAAATATTCTGGAGATGACAAGTGCTTCGGCTGCTGCTTCTCTGGTCCTTGGTGCTGTTCCGGTCATCACATTGCTTGTTTTTGTATGGATCATCAAGGCGATTATTGGAATGGATTTTACTTTTTCTTCAAAGAAAAATCATTCTTATTTTCGAAGAAAACATAAAGTAGGATTTGATGGGGAAGATGTTGAATAAGAGAAATATGGAATAGAATTTGATTTAGAGATAATTTATTAAAAGAGATAACGCTGATGTTCACCTCACATGAATCATCAGCGCTATTTTTATGGCATAGTCTCGTTTTTATTTTTTGAGTGGATTATTCGCCCATTACAACGATCTTGAGACCTTTCATGCTGATGTTCATTTCCATAGCATCATTGATGTCTGCAAGAGCATATTTGTGACTTAATAATTCTTCAACTGGAAGACCATCTTTCTGAGCTTCTTTTAATACTTCGCAAGCCTGGATCCAGTCTTTTGCCTGATATGTCCAGGAACCAGTAACTGTAATTTCTTTGTTACAGATATCCTGATGAGGGTTGTAAGTTGTATCGCCATTGTCTACGAAGAATCCTAATTCACACATGCATCCTCCACGGCGAACATATTTCCAGATTGTGCTGGCTGCTTTTGGAGAACCTGTACACTGGAATGCCATTTCAGCACCGCTACCTGTGATTTCTTTTACTTTTGCAAGAGCGTCTTCTGTCATGAAGTTTACTGTATAAGCTGCACCAAGTTTTTTAGCCATTGCAAGACGATTTTCATCTCCGTCAACAGCGATGATGTTACGAACACCCATAGTACGAACAGTTGTAAGAAGAAGAAGACCGATAGGACCACAACCTTGCACGAGAACGTAAGAGTTCTGTTTGAAGTTGAAGATTTCTTTTGCTTTTTCTACGGCATGAACTGTAACAGCTGCTGGCTCGATTAAAGTACGAAGATCAACGTCCATATCACTAACATTGAATACAACACCACCTGCGTTAACTTTGATATATTCTGCAAACCAACCATTGAAGTTTTTGTATGCTTCTTCGCCCGGAATTAAGCCGAAGATTTCGCCAGCTTCGCAAAGGTGAATATGTTCTGGATCATTTTTACATGTATCACAAACACCACATGGTTTTAAACCTGTAACAATCTTGTCACCAACTGCAAGTGGTTTCCCGTAATAGTCTGTTGTGATGTTTTTGCCAAGTTTTACAACAGTACCTGTACCTTCATGTCCCAGTTCTACAGGAATATAACCAAATGGATCGCCTTTGTATTCGTGAACATCAGTACCGCAGATACCTGTCTGTTCTACTTTTACAAGGATTTCATCATCGTTGATTTCTGGAACTGGAAGCTCCATAACTTCGATTTTTTTAGGACCTGTTAATACTGTAATTCTAGCTGTTTTTGGAATATCAAACATTTTAATTTACCTCCTCCATGAAAATGTTTTCCTTGTTCTTGATAAATTAATACTATATTACAGTTGTTTTTTTCTCAATTCACAGGCAATGCAATCTGTTTCGAATCATACCATTTGCTAAAAAATGTATTAGAAGATGATGAAACTTAATAAATGTAAGTAAATGTTACTTTTATAGAAAAATGTAACATTGTTTTACTTTTCAATCATAAGAGTATCAAAATACGATTTTAATTTCACAGGAAGTGCATCAACTAATAAATCTGCCATTTGGCATGGTGTCAGCTTCATACCACTTTTAACCCAATCAGCGGTCATATCCATTGAACCATGGCAGTAGAATTCGATTAGGTATTCGATATAAGGAGTGACTTTTCCGTTGGAGGTTGCTACCGTTTTATAGAATTCGCAAATACATTTGTAATCGTAATCCATAAGATTATTGTAATCTGATGATTTTAAGGCACCCATGAAAAAATATTTATCTTCAACCATGTATTCAAATTTTTTGATCAGGCCTTCTTTTAAAGTAAGGCTGATACCCATTTGTTTTATTGTTTTCTTTACAATCTGGTCAAAATACCAGTTAACAAGATCATATTTATCCTTAAAATTTCTATAAAAAGTCTGTCTTGTGGTACCACATTTCTCAACAATTTCTTTGACCGTAATCTTATCTAAAGATTCATTTACTAAAAGTTCTTTGATGGATTCTGCCAATACCCATTTTGTTCGATTTGAAAAATCCATATCTTTCCCCCTTCCTATAAGATATAGAAATTTGTAAATATCAACTCGCTTTATAGTATAATTCTACACTTTTTAAATGTAATTTTTTCATTCTTTTTCTGGAAAAAGTAACCTAAAGTTACATTTAGTTGGATTTGTAACATCTATGATATCACAAATTTTGATGGAGCACATATCCCGAAATGGTAGGTATTATTTCTCATTTTGCAGTATTTGTTTTATAATGATGGTATGATTTATATAGCATGAAAAAGGGGAGGATATGTTATGAATTATCAAGAAGTATTAGAAAATGCGAGAAAGAATATCGGTCCGAAATGTAAAGCCTGTCCAGTATGTAATGGATTAGGTTGTGGCAATACTTTGCCGGGTCCAGGATCCAAAGGTCCGGGAAATGGAGCAAATGACAATTATAATGCATGGCGAACCATTAAACTAAATATGGATACCATTGTTTCGAATACTGAAATAGACACTTCGATCGAATTGTTTGGGAAAAAGCTATCATTTCCATTGGTAACAGGACCGATTGGATCCATTCGTAAACAGTTTAATCCTACAGATGATATTCGTGATTTCAATGCCAAATGTATGGCTGCCTGTGACAAGATGGGGATTTTACATTTTTATAGTACAGGTCTTGAAAAAGAGGTACAGGCAGATAACGTTGTGATTCGCCGTGAACATAATAACTGTGGGGTACCAATTATAAATCCGGAAGCGGATGAGAATATTATTGCGCAGATGGATCAATGTAATGATGGTTTATCTCCATTGGCCATGGGAGTTGTCGTGGACAGTGCCGGGCTTCCACATTTGAAAGAGTGTCATGGTAGTGGTGGAACAAAATCGGTAGAGCAGTTGTGTATGCTGAAAGAAAAAGCCCAGGTTCCATTTATTGTAAAAGGAATCATGACCGCAGAAGGTGCTTTGAAGGCAATTGATGCTGGTGCCGATGCGATTATCGTTTCCAATCATGGTGGAAGGGTTTTGTCTGACGTTCCGGCAACTGCAGAAGTTCTCGAAGAGATTGCAAGTGCGGTCAATCACCGTGCAAAAGTGATTGTTGATGGTGGTATCCGTTCTGGAATCGATCTTTTCAAAGCCTATGCCCTTGGTGCGGATGCATGTCTCATCTGCAGACCTGTTCTTGTGTCTTATTATGGTGGAGGCCAGGAAGGAATTGAATGTTATATCAACAAACTTTTGACTGAACTAAAAGACACCATGTATATGTGTGGTGCCAGATCTATTTCTGAGATTAGCAGAAAGATGATTCGAACAAAGTTTTAATATCTAGGAGAAAGGTATGAACAATAGTAATCAATCTTTAGAGCGTTTTGAATTACGTAATATAAAGGCAGAGGAAGTGGAAGAGGCCACACGAATTGAAGCAATCTGTTTTCCACCAGAAGAGGCCTGTCCATTTTCTATTATGAAAGAGCGTATTACCGTAGCAGCGGATTGTTTTCTGGTAGCAATTGATAAAAATGAGAATAAGATGGCAGGCTTTATCAATGGATTATGTACCGATGACTGGCATCTGAAGGATGAGATTTTTACCAATACTTCTCTTCACGATCCTACTGGCTCCAATGTCATGATTTGTGGTGTGGATGTCCTTCCTGAATATCGAAAACAGGGCCTTGCCAGAGAAATGATGAAAGAGTTTCTTCGTAGACAGAAGACCATGGGAAGAAAACAGGCAGTTCTCACCTGTGTTCCAACTAAAGTTTCCATGTATGAGAAGTTTGGATATACAGATTTGGGAGAATCGGACTCTACATGGGGCGGAGAAAAATGGCATGAGATGAGTGTATCATTAGAAAAGAAGGAATAGAATCAAAAAACCGAAGATTATTCTTCGGTTTTTTTAGTATTCTTAAAATATGCTTCATCTTTTTCCAGTTCGGAAAAAAGCTCTATGGAGTCCCATTCAGCATTGTATTCTGTAAGAACAGCCTTAAAAGCGATATATGGGATTTCTTTTTCTTTTAAATAAGATAAGAATTCTTTTAATCTTTGATTGGTAAATCCGGCAATCAACATCATAGGTCGATTGATCAAATTGGTTTTTAAAGAATCTTCTTTAAGATATTCCTCTTTTCGTTCTTCATTTCCATAAGCCAGAAAGCCCAACGGAAGAGAACATTCCTGAGAATTAACATGAGATGGACAAAGTCCGAAATCTTTACAAGCCTGATCAATAGACTTTTTTTCATCAATCAAAGTAGAATTGTATAAAAAGATTTTTTCTTCTAAGATTTTGATGCTTTCTTCCGACGATAAATCGGGCCGTTCTTTTAGGATATTAAAATTAGTAAACATATGTTAGAATAGATATAACTATGCTGAAAAATAGGAGAGGAATTATATTGGATACATCAACAAACAGTCAGAAAGATCAAAATAAAATAGAGATGAAAAAATACATCCCCTCTAATGTAAAATGGAATTTCCTCGTTGGAGTCCTTTTTGCATTTTTTGCAGCGTTTGCTGAGATGTTAAGGCCAGAAGTGGTTGCAAGAACCATCGATACCATCGCAGGAATTCGTATGGCAGAAAAAACTTTGAACCCGCAAATGATTGGAAAAATGCTGCTGACAGCGGCATTGATTATCGTTGTGATCACCATTTTACATCAAGTTTTACGATATCTTTGTCAGATTTTCGCCATTCGAGCCGGAGAGAATTTTGTTCGCAATATTCGTGATATGTTATTTTCTCATATATTAAGGCTACCGGCATCTTGGCATAGTTCTCATCAAACAGGGGATATGATTCAACGGTGTACCATGGATACCAATGAGATTAAAGTTTTTATTACAGAGCAGTTGATTAACCTGATGACTATGATTTTGACCATAATCGTGTCTTTATCTTTTATTTTTGTCAAGGATTATCGACTTGCTATTTTCGCTTTTATCAGCATTCCGATTATAGTTGGATACTCTTTTTATTTCCATCAAAAGATTGGGATTGCTTATCTTGCCTGTGAGGAAGAGGATAGCAAATTGTCTGTGATTGCTCAGGATAATCTTATGGGAATCCGAATTATCCGTGCCTTTGGTATGGAGAGGAAGGAGAAGGATCGTTTTGCCAATCAGAATGGTTTTTCCACAGAAAAATGGATTGATCTGGACCGTTTTATGTGTGTATACTGGGTCTTTTCTGATGTGATTACGGGTCTTACCATGATGGGTTTTTTGGCTCTTGGCAGTTATGTCTGCGTTAACAAGGGATTGACCATCGGTAATTTCACTGCCGCCATTTCCTATCTGATTATTATGATTCAGCCAGTCCGTCAAATGGGCCGTGTTCTCAGTGAAATGAGTAAATCTGAAGTTTCTCTTCGCCGTATTGATGAGATCATGCAGGTGGAGGAAGAGGAAATGGTAACACTGAAGGAAGGACAAGAGGCATTATTCCATCAGGATCTTTCCTTTGAGCATGTTACATTTGCTTATCAGGAAGATCATCCCGTAATTAATGACTTGAGCTTTACTATCCATGCTGGAGAAACTTTGGGGATTCTTGGAAATACGGGTAGTGGAAAGAGTACCATTGCGGAGTTGCTTACCGGTATGTATGAAGTTGAGAATGGTCAGATTCTTTTGGGGGGTACCAACTTGGAATGGATTCCAAAAGAATTACTTCGAAGAAATGTCGGTCTTGCCAGTCGCGAGGACATTTTGTTTAGCAGAAGCATTCGTGACAATCTCATGATTGGTTTGTTGGGACAGACCACCGATGCAAATGAGAAAGAGGAACGTATGCTTTCTGCCATTGAGGCAGCTTGCTTTGATGAAGCCATTGCAGGCTTTCCAGAGGGTCTTGATACTATTGTTGGGGAACGAGGAGTTACGTTATCTGGTGGACAGAAACAGAGAGCTATTATTGCTCGTACTTTGCTTTTAGATACGCCAATCTTGATCTTAGATGATGTTCTTTCTGCTGTAGATACTTCTACCGATGCGAAAATCCGCGAAAATTTACGAAAATATCGAAAGGGAAGAACCGTTATTATTATCGGGCATCGTGTGAAATCCTTGATGGATGCTGACCATATTCTGGTCTTAGATCAAGGTCATATGGTGGAGTATGGTAGTCACGAAGAGTTAATGGCTTATAATGGTCATTATCGTAAAGTTTATGAATTACAGGAGGGCAGTCATGAACAAATCAATGAATAAAAATAGTTCTGGAAAGCTACCTTTCTTTGGAATTCCATATATTGTAAGATTTGCCAGACCTTATTATAGCTTGCTGCTTACGACCATTATTACCATGGCCATATGCAGTATCATGGATGCGGGTTTCCCTCTTTTTCAAAACTATGCTTTGAATCATTTCGTAGGATTGGGAACCTTAGACACTTTGCCACAGTTTTTGATGCTGTATGTTTTGGTACTAGGTGTACAGAGCATCTTTAGCTTTGTCGGAACCTTTGCAGCAGCGAAAATTGAAGTATTGGTTCAAAAAGATATCCATCAGGAGTGTTTTGATGATGTAGAAACCATGTCCATGTCTTATTTTCACCGTAATAGTGTGGGGTATATTCATTCAAGAATGATTGCAGATCCGGAAAGAATCGGTGTTCTTTTGAGCTGGAGTTTGTTGGACATTACTTTGGATGTTTTTTATATGATTGGTATTGTTTTCTTTATGTTCCGAATTAGTCCTGTTCTTACCTTGGTTTTACTTTTGATTATTCCAATTGAGATATTGATTACGATTATCTTCCAAAAACGAATTGTAGCAACAGGCCGTGATGTTCGTGAACAAAATGCCATCATTACGGGTCGCTTTAATGAAGGGATTACCGGATTTAAGACCATCCGATCTCTGGTCATTGGAAAACGTATGACAGAAGAGTTCTACGATGAGACCAGGAAAATGACGAAGCTGGAATTACGTTCCGGCCATGAACGCGCTTTTTATAATGGTGTCATTGTTTTTGTTGCTGGTCTGGCCCTATCCTTTATTTTATTCTGGGGTGGCAAATTAACCTATCAGAATGCGCTTTTGATTGGGACGCTTACCGTTTTCATGAATTATGCCATTTCCATCACCGCTTATGTACAGGCTCTGGTTCATACGGTGACCAATTTGATCAACACTCAGGTAAATATTGAGCGAGTGGCAGATCTTCTGAGTACAGAGGCCGACGTTGTGGATTCTCCGGAAGTCATTGAAAAATACGGGGATTTCTTTCAACCGAAGTACGAGAATTGGGAGTCTGTTACCGGAGATTTTGAACTCGAACATGTAACTTTCCGTTATCCTGGTACAGAGGTGGATGTTTTAGATGATTTTAGCATAAAGATTCCTCATGGAAGTATGACAGCAATCGTGGGGGAAACTGGTGCTGGAAAGAGCACCATTGTGAACCTTTTATGTCGTTTCTATGAGCCAACATCTGGTAAAGTTTTATTGGATGGTAAAGATTTAAGAGAACGAAGTCAGCTTTGGCTCCATAAACAGATTGGCTATGTGGTGCAGGAACCATTTCTTTTTGATGATTCCATACGTGCTAATTTATGCTATGGTCTGGATGGCGAAGCACCAACGGATGAACAGTTGATTGAGATTCTATCTAAAATAGGTGGAGATTTGATGCTTTCTCATATGGAAAATGGACTGGACACCGGTGTAGGAGAGGGTGGCTCTTTACTTTCCAGTGGAGAAAAGCAGATTATTAGTTTTGCCAGAGTTCTTCTAAGAGATCCAAAGATTATGATCCTTGATGAAGCTACCAGCAATATTGATAGTTTAACGGAAGGAAAAATCCAGGAAGCAGTACAATCTTTCGCCATGGGACGTACCAGCATCGTGATTGCTCATCGCTTGTCCACCATAAAAGATGCGGATCTTATCCTGGTAATGAAGCAGGGAAAAGTGGTGGAATATGGTGATCATGAATCATTATTAGAAAAAAATGGATATTATGCGGATCTTTGCAGACGAGGAGATGCGGGTTCGGTGGACGATCTTGCTTTAAAATAGAAATAGAATAGCATGAAGTATTTTGTACATTTCCATGAAAGTTATTGGGAACGTCGCATTGTTTATGTTAATTTAAATTATGGATGAATGCGACGGAAACTGCACTAATATCTGCGAATATCATCTGAAATAGGTTATAATCATTATTTTTAAGAAAGGAGATTGGCATGAATAAACTATCTCGAGAAGAAAAACATGCACAATGTATGCGTGAAATTCGAGGCACGTTAATCGTGACCATCATCTGTTGTATCTGGCATGTAGCCACTGCATTTTTATTAAACGGAACAGGTTTATACTTTTTAGGTATGCCTGCCTGGTTTAGTGTATCTGTTCTTGGAACCATTATTCTTGCTTTAGTAGGAGTATTCTTCCTACTGAAATTTGTGTTCATTGACTTTGAATACGATGATGAGGAGGAAATGGATCATGAGTAACAATCAGCTTATCATTCTTTGTATTTTTATCGGATATCTTGCATTAAATACTATCATTGGTATTGCATTTAGTCGTCGTCAGAGCAAACAAAGTAATTTATCCAAGGAGAAAAACTATTTTATTGGCGGACGCACCATGGGTGGTCTTGTGCTTGCCATGACAACTATGGCAACATATACTTCTGCCAGTTCATTTATTTCTGGTCCTGGTGCGGCTGGTCTGACTTATGGTTATGCTCAAGTATGGGTAGCAGCTGTTCAGGTGCCCGTTACCTTCCTTGTCCTTGGTGTCCTTGGCAATAAACTGGCTTTGATTTCCAGAAGAAGCGGTGCGGTTACCGTTGCCGGCTATCTGAAAGCACGTTATAAAAATGATGCTTTAGTTATCATCACCAGTCTTTTGATGGTTGCTTTCTTTATCGCTCAGATGATTGGTCAGTTTACAGGTGGAGCAACTTTGATTTCATCAATTACAGGCCTTGATCATGTGACATCTCTTGTAATTTTTGGGGCAGTAGTTATTGCCTATACTGCATTTGGTGGCTTCTCTGCGGTTGCCATTACGGATACCATTCAAGGGATTGTTATGTGTGTTGGTACTTTCCTCTTACTTTTCTTTGTTTTGAAATGTGGAGGCGGTTTAGCTGGAATCGATGCCGGTTTGCAGCAGAACCTTCCTGGAGTTTACGATAACATTTTCTCTGTATATGCTCCTGGTGGTTTATTGAGCTATTGGATCTTAGTAGGTTTTGGTACTATTGGTCTTCCACAGACAGCAGTTCGCGCCATGGGCTTTAAAAATACGAAATCCCTTCATTCTGCTATGTGGATTGGAGCCCTTACCTGTAGTTTTGTTCTTGTAGGTATGCATCTTGCAGGATGTTGGGCAGGTGCTCTTGTAGATACTTCTAACCTTCCAACTTCTGACTACTTTATTCCTTATGTGGTTCAGCAGATTATGCCAATCGGACTTGCCGGTGTATTCCTTGCAGCGCCTATGGCAGCGGTTATGTCTACCGTAGACTCCATCTTGCTTTTGGCATCTGCAGCTATTATTAAGGACTTAGTTCGTAACTACATCGTGAAAGATGATGAGAAGAAGATTGCAGTATATAACAAAAACGTTCAGAAATACAGTATTATTTTCACTATCTTCCTTGGTATTGTTGTTATTTTACTGACGGTAAAACCACCAGAAATCATTTTCTTCCTGAATCTTTTTGCATTCGGTGGTCTGGAATGTACTTTCTTCTGGCCGTTGATTGGAGGCCTTTTCTGGAAGAAAGGAAATGGTCTGGCAGCTGTAGCAAGTTCTGTCGGTGCGACAGCGACTTATATCTTCTGCTATTATAATGTCCATGTTGCAGGTTTGAATGCTGTAATCTGGGGACTTCTTGCTGGTGGTATTCTTTACTTCCTGGTAGGAACAGTTACATGTAAAAATGGTTTGGAGCAAGATATCCTCGACAAGTGTTTCTAAAAATTCTTGCTTGATATAATAAAAGATAAAAATTAAAAAATATGACATATGAAAAGTCGTTATCCAGATATAAGTTTTTGATTGGATAACGACTTTTTATTATTAGAAAAGATATTTTTCCTGGTTTAAAAATGATATACTTTGTCCTAAGATAGAAAAAAAGAATGATTGAGGATAGAAACATGAAAATAAAATGGTATGGAACGGCATCCGTGTCTATTGAAACAGAAGATAATAAAATATTATTTGATCCATTTATCCCGCTTCCCGGTTCAGGAATTCCAGTAAATAAAAATGATTTTCAAGGATTTTCCCATATTTTTTTAACTCATGGGCATATGGATCATTTGACAAGCATTCCAAAACTGGTAAAAAATACAGGAACTCACGTATGGTGCACCAAAACTCCAGCAAAGACTTTATCAAAACGTGGGGTGAATTGTGATCGCATTCGTGTCCTTCAACCGGGAAACAAAATTTTTGTCGGTGATATGGAGATTCAGGTATTCCAGGGAAAACATATTCATTTTGACAAACAGATTGTGAAAAAAACTTTATTGAGTAGTCGTATGCTGGAATATGCCTATAATATTCCATGGGTGGTTTATCAAAACCAAACCTGTAAAGAAAATGGGGAAACGGTGTCCTACCTGATTAAAGCAGAAGGAAAGACAGTTTTTATCCTTGGCAGTTTAGGACTTGATGACAACACTATTTATCCAACCGGTGTGGATCTTTTGATTCTACCTTTCCAGGGTTCCAGTGATTTAATCACTCCTTCCATGGAAGTTATTAAAAGAATCCAGCCAGAACGAATTATGTTAGATCATTTTGATAATACATTTCCGCCAATCAGTAATCAGATCTCACTGATTGAATTGAAAAAATGGATGACCATCGATCATCCTGGGATTAAAGTAGTAAAACCGAAATATAAAAAGACAGTACATTTGTTATAGTGGATGCATGAGAGAGGAAAGAAACATGTTATTGTTAGATTTTATGAAAGAGAAAATTGGTTCTGAGCATATTGTGTTTGAGTATGGATATTATGGAGTGAATGGAGCCTTTATGAAAGATGAAGAATTGAGCATGGAGGGTGAGAAGGAAGAGATGATTTCTTTTGTCCAAAAACAGGGAAATCTTCGATTCCTTTATGCCTGCTCTGGAGAGTGCAATGATTTTGAGATGATCCAGAAGGACAATACGATTTATCTTAAATATATTGATTTTCGGTAAGATAGTGAGCCATAGCCTCCGTCATATATCGAAGTAAGTACACGGGGGTGTTCTCGATTTGGTATTTTTTAGTCGTTATAGAGTTACAGGATGATTTAATATGTACTTTGTTAATTTGTTGATAATTATCTGATAATAAGAAAATATTCTGAAAATAAAGAATTATAAAAATAATTGTTGACACAATTAAAAATATGAGTTATTATTGAATTACAAAAAAGAAGGAAATCTCTTTAGAGTTTACATAGAAAGCAAATCATATGATACGTTTATCAGGTGTTAATCAAAGGAGATGATTATCATGAAAGGTCGAGGCCCATAGTGATCAAACAGTTTATTAACCTTATTTTTTGGGAGGGTAAACCAATGTACTAGATAGTAATTTACTCGAATTCAAATGAAAGAGAAGGTGCCAGGAAATGAAATTGAAGGAAATTTCTTTATAGGGCTATTCGATTGGTATGATAAATCGAATAGCCCTATTTTCATGTCTTTTTATTTCCAATATTTATATGCAGTGATTGCTGCACCGATGGCACCGGAATAGGCCGCTTTGGAGTTGGTAAAGATTTCTTTCCCTAGTTTTTTGGACAAAACACTAATAAAATAAGGAGAGTTGGATAAGCCTCCACTTAAAAAGATGTGATCACTGATTCCAAAACGAAGTGCCATATTAGCAACTTTTTCTGCGACGGAATCGATGACCCCAGCCGCAATATTTTCTCGTTTTTCACCGGAACCAATGTGGCTGATCACTTCAGATTCTGCAAATACGGTGCACATGGAGCTAATTGGGAGAACAGTACCCTTTGTGGCCAGTTCATACATTTCATTTAAATCAGCGCCTAGTCTTGTGGACATTACTTCAATGAACTTTCCCGTCCCGGCGGCACATTTATCATTCATCAAAAAATCGTTTACCATACCATTTTCCAGGCGAATGATTTTCGTATCCTGACCACCTACATCGATGACGGTTGCATTGGACTTTGTCAGATACCAGACCCCTTTCCCGTGACAAGTGATTTCTGTTACGACCTTATCTGCATAATCCACACAGATTCGTCCATAGCCAGTAGCAACACATTTCATAGAGTGGGTATAGCCCTTTTCTTTTAACATGTCATAGATTTTTCCAGCAGTTTCTTTTCCGTTCCATCCAGTGGGTATGATGAAATAATCGATGATAGTTTGATTTTCTAAAATTGTAATTTTTGATGCTGTGGAACCAATATCGATTCCAACACTATATTTCTTATCCATGACTTATTCCAATGTCTCAAGGAAAGCTTCCAGACGAGTGGAAATCTGGCCTTTATCAGCCTGAGAATAGTCAGTTTCTATGGCAAGATAGCCTTTGCCTTTTTCCATCACTGCTTTTTTCACATAATGGGATTCGATACTATAGGTATGACAAGCCTGAAGGATAATTTCAATGACACCATCAACACGGTATTCATCAATCATGGATTCAATTTCACGAATGCGGGAGGTATTTGGACTCATGACAGAGCAGTTGATGTTTAAATATTTTTCAGCAAGGGCTTCATAAACAGGAAGGTCCTGTCTAACGGGATCAATTTTTTCACGAACGCCATTACAGCATTCTAAAGCAACCACATCCGCACCAAGTTCTTCAACAGTTTTAATGATTTTATCTCTTACACCACTGTTTGGGCATCCGGTTATCAAAATACGAGGACGGCTGCTCTCGCTTCTTTTTTTGTTAGCTTCCCAATCAGCAATTACTTCTTGGGTACGCTCTTTAATGACACGTATCTTTTCTTCCGTATCAAATGTGAATCCCAATCCATCCAAACGACTGCTGATTTCATATCCACTGATGGCTGCAGGGTATAATTTGCCAAGAGAGAGGTAATCCATCATGGCTTCGCGTTCACGATTCTTTAAATCAATGGCTTTTTTGATGTCTTCCTCTGTGATTGTAATTCCGTAGTGTGATTCCAATTTTTCTTTAAAACGTACCATTTCATGGATCCATAATTTCATGGCTGCTTTATCTCTATTCTGTGGAAGCTGCATGACATAGGTTTCCTTAATTTCATTCATCAGCTCGAACATCTTTTTCTTTCCATCGCAAGTTGCTTCCCCAACGATGAAATCAGAAAAATAGAAATAAGGACAAGTGTCTGTCTTGGCAAAACCATAGCTGGCTTTAATCAATGGACATAAGTTTCTTGGAAGATCTCTTTCTGCTGCAGCGATTGGCTCATCACTAGAAGCGCATAAAGAAACTGGAGAAGCACCCGCTGCAAGAATTAATTCGGTAGGGACAAAGGTACAAAAGATTCCAACCACTTTTCCACCATTTTCTTTGATTTCTTTCATTCGAAGAAAACCTGCTTTTCTTGCATCCGCATAGCTTTCAAAATTTTCTGGTAATTGAATCATGATCTATCCTCCTAATGTGGGTTATGTTTTCATTTTTTCTTGGTTAAGCATACCATTTTGAAGAGGAGAGTGCTAATAGCATTTATTAATAAATGTAATTTACTTATTCTAAATTGTAATAAAATATGATAGAGTAAAGAGATAGAATGGAGGAAGAAGTATGGATTTTAAGCAGCTTAAATCATATATTACCGTAGTGGAAGAAAAGAGCTTTACCAAGGCCAGTGAAGTATTATTTATTGCTCAGCCAACCATCAGTACCCACATACGTTCTTTAGAAGAACAGTTGCATCATCGTTTGATCATTCGCTCCACCAAAAGCATTGAAATTACTCCAAAGGGCTGGGAGCTGTATGAGGCAGCAAAAAAAATCATGGAAATTGAAGAAAATCTTCTGGAGAGATGGAATAGTGAAGAAAAGCATATTCTCAAGATTGGTGCTTCTACTTTGCCTTCGGCATATATTCTCCCAGATATTCTTCCAGGATTCAGTGAAAAATACCCCAATATATATTTTGTGGTGAATCAAGGAGACAGTGAAAAAATCATACAGCAGGTATTGGATGATCAATGCAAAGTTGGTATGATTGGTATGAGCTGCGAACATAAAAATCTGGAATGTAAGCCATTTTTTCAGGATCAAATGACTGTGATTACTCCGGTGAATCCATATTTTATTAAAAAATATGAAGAAAAGAAAGGAAAGATGGATGATCATGATTTATTGGAACTGTTAAAAGAGCCTATCATTGTTAGGGAGAGTGGCAGTGGAACACAAAAGAATGCAGACCGTTTATTGGAATCTTTACAGATTAAAGAAAGTGATTTGAACATTACTGCCAGAATTAATGATCCGGAAAGCATCAAAAATTTGGTAGCAAGCGGCCTTGGGATTTCTTTGATTTCCAAAAAAGCGGCTGAAAATTATTGCAAAGAAAACAGAATACTTACTTTTGACCTGGATCAAAAAGCTGCAAAGAGAAATCTGTATCTGATATACAAAAAAGATTATTATTTTAAGGATTACGTCAATGATTTTCTTGCGTATGTTTTAAATTATTATCGTTAAAATGGGGAAATAAATTGTATGGAAACAAGAAAAATTGAAATAAATTATCAAGGAGAAATCCTAAGAGGATATATGGATCTTCCTGATGGATTTTTAGATAACAATAGTAAAATATCGGTAGTCATCCAATTTCACGGTATGTGTGGCCAGTGTGATTCGAAGATTGATCTAGCCTTGGCACAGTATTTTACCAGCAAAAATATGTGTGTGGTAAGGGTTAATTTTCTGGGACATGGAGATAGTGAAGGGGACTTTTTCAAAGTTACTGTTCCTGGTCAGCTACCACAGGCAGAAGAAATCTTAAGATATGTGAAAAATCTTCCATTTGTGGGAGAGATTTCTTTGGTTGGTCACTCTATGGGTGCCATTGCCGCTACCATGTTGGCAGGAAAATATCCAAATGAAATCGAAAGAGTCATTCTGCTGGCCCCTGCTTTCATCATTGAGAAACTTTGCCAGACGGGGGAATTTGGAGATTTCTCTTACGATCCACAATACCCTCCAGAAAAAGTGGGAATTCCAGGAACCAGATTTCTTTTTTCCAGAGAGTATCTTGTGACAGGAAAGGATATTAATATCATGGGATGGGCTTCCAAGTTTCCGGGACCAGTTTGCGTCATTCATGGAGATGCTGATGACTTTTTGCCAGTCAATATTATTGCTCCATATGTGAAAGGCTTTCCACAGGGGGAAATGAAGATTGTTGAAGGGGGATCTCATTTCTTTGGGGGAACCAAAACTCAGATGATTGCATGTGTGGATGAGTTTTTCCATGATATGTTATAATGAAAATGTCTTAAAGATCATAAAAAAGAGGAGATAGGAATAGATGATGACCTTTTATTATATAGTGGAAACTTTGGACGGTGATTATGCTAATCTGAAAAGAACCGATACCAACAATGAAGAAGTTAAAATTGTGGCAAGAGCCTTATTGCCAGAAGAGATTCAGGAAGGTAGTTTTTTGAAATACGAAAATTTAGAATATATTCTACTGAAAAAATAAAAAGACATGGCAATACTTACATACTGCCATGTGCAAATGATTTAAATTACATATCTATTGTTGGAACATGGAGTCCATGTATTTTTCCAATTCTTCTAAAATGGCTTTTAAATGAATACCATCAACTAAAACATGATTTACCACCATGGTAAATGGAAGTTTTAAAAGATTTTGAACATGGATAGAACCATTTTCTTCGATCAGTTTTTGTTCTTCAAAGGCTTTTCCCCAAAGGAAGATTGGTTCAGAATATGTTTTGGAAGAACGTGGCATATCTAAGTTTGCATAGGTAAACCATGGAGTGGAAGAGAACCAAAGATAACGAATTCCGTCTTCCGGGGCCTGGAACTGCTGTGTTTTCTCCAGTTCATCCTGTTGTTTACGACCAAGACTTATAAATGTCTCATAATCAAGCTCAGAATCCAGCCAATTGTAGCTGTAAGCACCGCTTTCTAGATCAACGGTATAGGAAACGGGACAGTTTTCATACTCATGGATTCCGCCGTCTACTAAGCGCTGACGGAAAGCTGGGACTTTATTTGCAGCTTGAGCCACAGCATAGAGTAAACTGAGATAGAAGGGTTTTTTTGCTTCTTTTCTTCGTTTGTTCCAGTCAGTGATATCAAGATTCACCGTGATATTGATCATTGGGGAATCCATGGCAATAAAATATTCATACTGGGCTTTGCGATAAAAATCATCGACTTCAATACGTTTGTAATTTTTGTTCATTTATTTATCCTCATTATCATAATATCGTATCTTAAATTATAACATATAGAAGATATAATAATGAATTTGAAAATGAATATTTGTAAAAAGAAAGAGGTGTATTCATATGACATATGATGTAGCAATTATTGGAACAGGACCCGCAGGATTATCCGCAGCATTGAATTTGAAATTACATAATAAAAGTATTCTTTGGTTTGGATCGGCAGATCTTAGTTTAAAAGTAGGAAAATCCGAGAAGATTGCCAATTATCCTGGGTTTTCCTTGGTAAAAGGTAGTGAATTAAATGCCGCTTTTCAAAAGCAGATTGAAGAAGCAAGTCTGGAAATCACAGACAAGATGGTTACCATGATTGCTCCTAGTGGAGATGAATTCATGATTTTAGGTGATAATGATATTTTCAATGCGAAAAGCATTCTTCTGGCAACGGGTTCCTTTACTGGTAAGAGTATGCCAGGAGAAGATGAACTTCTAGGTATGGGAGTAAGCTATTGTGCCACCTGTGATGGATTTTTATATAAAGAAAAGACCATCGGGGTTTATTGCAGTGCCAAACGTTATGAGCATGAGGTAGAGTATCTGGCAGAGCTTGCCGACCAGGTCTATCTTTGGGCACCATATAAAGAATGTGAGATCAATTTACCGAACGTAGAAAAATTAGAATCCCCTATGACAGAGATCCTTGGTGAGGGTCGCGTAAAGGGGATTCGTCAGAAAGATGATTCAAGGAAAGAAGTTGATGGAGTCTTCCTTCTCCGTAGTTCCGTAGCACCAACTAAATTGATAAATGGTCTGGAGATGGATGGGGCTCACATCTTAGTTGACCGCAAAATGGCAACAAATATTGCCGGTGTTTATGCGGCTGGTGATTGTACGGGACGTCCATATCAGATCACCAAGGCAACCGGAGAAGGAAATGTGGCGGCACATAGTATTCTCGATTACCTCGCTTCTCTGGCATAGAATGAGTCTAAATGGTGCGAAAGGACTAAACGACACGCAAGTCCATTTTGGCATAAGTGTCTGTCCTTGGCAGCCATTCGATAAATTTTAGTAATTCCATATCCCAGAATGCAAATTCATGTTTGTAGTCTGGGATATCATCGAAACGATGTGCAATATGGGCTTTATCCAATGACTGATGGAGCCACATAACGTCTTCATAAAGAAAATCTTCTTTTCCTACACAGATAAAGAGATCTGGTCACGAGTGATGGAAGCAAGATCATGAACACCACACATTGCCATGGTGTCTGCAAGCTCAGCACCAATTTTATCAATGTAAGCTTTTACGCCCTCTTCGGCAGCACCATAAACAGCTGTTACAAATGGGCGTGCAATAATGACAGCATCTGCGCCAAGAGCCAATGCTTTAAATACATCGGTGCCGGTACGGATTCCACCATCCACAAAGATTTTTACACCGCTTCCTTTTAATGCATCTGCAATATCTGCCAATACTTCAGCAGTTGCAGGACACTGGTCTAGAACACGGCCACCATGATTACTTACTACAATTGCTGCAGCGCCAGCTTCTTTTGCTTTTAAAGCACCTTTTACGGTCATAATACCTTTTACGATGAAAGGTACTTCTGCAATTTTTACGATTTCTTTTAATTCTTCTACCGTTTTGCTGCCGGCAGGAGGAGTCATATTTTTTAAGAATGGAAGACCTGCTGCGTCAACATCCATGGCAATCGCGAAGCTTCCTGCGTCTTTGCATAAAGCCATTTTTTCCTTTACTGCGTCGATATTCCAAGGTTTAACGGTTGGGATTCCAACACCATCCACAGTAGCGATTGCTTTTGTGGCAGCTTCCATAACAGCTGGATTGGTTCCGTCTCCAGTAAAAGCAGCAATTCCATTTTCTTTGCAGGCTTTTACCAGGATATCATTATACTGCATGTCATTATATTTATCTCCATAATGAAGATTAACAGCACCTACCGGACCTGCAAAAAATGGGTATTTGAACTGCTTTCCAAAGAGTTCCAAAGAGGTATCCACAGCTGCGTTTTCGCAGATTGTATCCATATTTACACGGATTTCCTGCCATTTATCATAATTACGGATTGCAGTGTCCCCAGCTCCTTTGGATCCTGGGCCTGGAATCTGATTCTTACATGCTTTTCCATTACATACATTACAAGCTTTGCAATAGCTTCCGATACAGCCTCTTGCCTGTTCGATTACTTCTTGATAATTCATTAAATTTTCCTCCTGATTATGTTATTTCATAATTCTTATCTGTGATTTTATTCTTTATTTTATCTTTTATAATCATAGCATATTTTTTATATTTGAACACAAAAAATGCGATGGAAAGTAAATCGTATCTGTGGCACGCAAGGTAACCATATTTTATAAATAGAAGTCTTTTATCTTATCATTTTTAATTTCCGAAACATTGTAAAATATAGTTGATGTATTGTGTTTGTTCACTATGTAAAAAGCATGGTGTGACATAAACTTGTGATTATAAAAAGGTTGTGAAAAAATGAAAACAATCGCTTTGATTGGCACCTTTGATACCAAAGGAGAAGAGTATTTATATATCAAAAATAAAATTGAAAATCTGGGATTTCATACTTTGACTATACATGTTGGGGTATTTGAAGCAACATTTACTCCAGATATTAATCATGATTCTGTGGCGCTGATGGCAGATCATATGATTGAAGAATTGCAGGAGGCAAAGGATCGTGGTATGGCCATGGATGTTCTGTCAAGAGGTTTATGTGAGATGATTCCAAAGCTTTTTGAGGAAAAATTATTTGATGGAGTCCTAGCTCTCGGGGGTTCAGGGGGAACCTCTTTAATTACTCCATGTATGAGAATGTTGCCTTTAGGTATTCCTAAAATTATGGTATCTACCATGGCCGCCGGTGATGTGGCAAGATATGTGGGTACCAGTGATATTTTGATGATGCCATCGATTGTTGATATTGCAGGCATTAACCGAATTTCCTCTCAGGTATTCACCCATGCGGTTCATGCCATGATTGGTATGCTGGAGCATGAGAATACTGATCTTAAAGTGAAAAAGCCATTGGTAGTTGCAACTATGTATGGTGTTACGACTCCTTGTGTTATGAAAGCCAAAGAATACCTGGAAGAACAGGGATATGAGGTCATTATATTCCATGCATCCGGAACAGGTGGACGTATGATGGAATCTTTGATTCATAGTGGTATCGTTGACGGTGTGTTGGATCTTACAACCACAGAATGGATTGATGAAATTTGTGGCGGAATTATGGCTGCAGGACCAGATCGTCTTAATGCTGCCTCATTAAATGGAATTCCTCAGGTAGTATCTGTTGGAGCAGCGGATCTTATTACCTTTGGAAGCAGAGAGACTTTACCAAAAGAGTTTGAAGGCAGATTGGTATACATGCATAATCCAGCCATCACTGTTGTAAGAAGTAATATCGAAGAAAACATTACCTTTGGAATTAAGGTTGGTGAAAAATTAAATCAATGTATCTCTCCAGCAATATTATTATTACCAACCCAAGGGATATCTATGAATGATAAAGAAGGTAGTAAATATTATGGTCCGGAAGAAGATCGTGCATTATTTTTATCCTTAAAAGAAGTGATTTCCAATCCATTGGTGGAAATTATGGAAGTAGATGTACATATTAACGATCCATCTTTTGCATTACTTGCGGCAAAGAAATTAATCTCTTTGATGGAAAAATAAAAAATCATTTTTTAGCAACTTCAATCGCAAGAATGAGGTTGCTAATTTTCTATATTGGAAAGGAAGGGGTACAATGAAAGAAATGATTAATGCTGTTCCATGGAGAAAGTGCGAGAATCTGGATCAGTATGCTGTGGCAAAGAATGTAGAAGTTAGCTTAGGCGGTGAGACGGTAATTGCAGATCGTGTGGTAAAAACGGCATGCCCTCATAATTGCTATGACACCTGTGGTCTTCTGGTATATGTAAAGGATGAAAAGGTGATTAAGATCGAAGGAGATCCGGATCATCCAACCACTAAAGGTACTTTGTGTTTGAAAGCCATGGCAAATGTTCAGAAAATCAATAGCCCGGATCGTGTAAAATATCCAATGCTTCGTGTGGGAAAACGGGGAGAAGGGAAATTCAAACGGATCTCCTGGGAAGAAGCTATGGATTATATGGTGGAGAATATTAAGAAAATCCAGCAGACATATGGCAAAGAAGCCATTATGGAATATGGATATTCCGGCAATCGTGAATACATGGCCAAAACCGTAAGTGCCAGACTTTGGAATCTTCTTGGAGCTACAAAACTGGTAGGAAGCTTTTGCGTTTTATCTGGTATTTCTGGTTCTCAGTGTAGTGTAGGCAGCCAAAATACCATGGAGCCAGATATCTGGGCAGATAATGCGGAAGTAATCATGATGATCGGATTGAATCCGACGGCAACCCATCCCCATGTATTTCCTTATCTTTATAAAGCAATGGAACGAGGGGCAAAATTAATTGTTGTGGATCCATGCGCCACAGGGGTTTCCTCCAAAGCACACATTCATCTTCGTCCACGTCCAGGAACTGATGGTGCTATGGCTCTCGGAATGATTCACTGGATTATTAAAAATAATCTGCATGATAAAGATTATATTGAAAAACATACGGTCGGTTTTGAAAGTTTAAAAGAATTGGTGGAAAAATGGACACCGGAATATACAGAAGAAATTACAACCATTCCAA
>JAUNNI010000032.1:21423-24944 GCA_030531555.1 Eubacteriales bacterium
TAGAGGCTGCTGAATTATATGCAAAAAGTAAATCCCATATGTCTTGCGGATGTGGTCAGCAGCGATACAGTAACGGACATCAGGTACAAAGAGCACTTGCAAGTCTGGCTGCGGTTTGTGGTCACATTGGAAAGGAATATGGAACTTATGAGTTTGTGAGCAATCTTGGCTTTCCTGGCTTTGAAGGATTTATGCAAAGTGCCAATGTTGCAGTTCCTAAAAATGCTAAGATTGACAAGACTCGTATGATTAATATTTCCGCGGTTGCGACTGCTATGTTACATGCAGATCCTCCTATCAAAGGAATCATTTCCTGGCGCGGTGGACTAATTTCGCAACAGCCATATATTGACGTTACATTGGAGGCAGTGAAACAGCTTGATATGTTTGTCGTCATTGAACAATTTATGACAGATGATACCGATTATGCAGACCTTGTGTTACCTGCCTGCCATTTCCTGGAACAGTACGGACTTCATACTTCTTACTGGCATCATTATAATCAGATTTTAGTACCAGTCTGTCAGCCTTATTATGAGGCAGTGCCTGATGTGGAGATATTTGAAGAACTTGGCCGACGTCTTGGATTTGAGGAGTATTTCCCAAGAGAGAGAAATGGTATTGATTATATTCGAATGCTGGTTGGCATGAATACCGATGTGGATGCCGCAATCTCTCCAAATGGACCTGCAAAAGTTTCTGAGGAATGGGCACCAAGGATTCCATACAAAGATGGTAAGTTTAATACTCCATCAGGAAAATTTGAGTTTTATTCTTCTGTCATGGAAGAACGTGGCAAAAAATTTCCAGGAGATTACCATCCACTTCCTCACTTTATCGAGCCAGATGAAAGTATAAAGGGTACTCCGGAGCTTGCGAAAAAATATCCATTAAATATTGTTTCTCAGCATCCTTCTTTCCGTTGCCATAGTCAGTACTATAATTTGCCATGGATCAAAGAAATTGAAGGCCCTGCAAAAGTCCATATCAATCAGCTTGATGCTGATGCAAGAGGAATTAAAATAGGTGATAAGGTCCGCATCTTTAATGATCGCGGGGAGCTTGTCGATATTATGGCCAAAGTTAGTATTTTGGTAAAACCTGGTGTTGTTGAGTTAAATAGTGGTATGTGGTTAAAGCTTGGTGGAAATGTAAATGTTTTGACATCTCTCAGTCAAGGTGGCCCAAGAGATACCTTAAAAGAGAAGGGAATCATGTACGAATACAGTCCTCTCTATGACGGTAATACCACTGGTTATTTTAACACGCTGGTAGAAATCGAAAAGATGAGATAGGAGGGCTGATTCTATGGGAAAAAAATTAAATATTAATACTGATCTATGCATGGGATGCTGCGCTTGTGAAATCGCTTGTAAGATGGAAAATCAGCTTCCTGCAGGAATTCGATATATCGTAATGAAACAAACGGAAGATACCATCCCAATGAAAGAAAAATTGCTTTTCAGTTTTTCTGTCTGTCAGCATTGTGAGAATCCAGAATGTATAAAAATATGTCCTGCACATGCGATTGAAAAGAGAAAGGATGGTATTGTAGTTGTCAATGAAGAGATGTGTATGGGCTGCAAATTGTGTAAAGATGCATGTCCATATGATATTCCACAGTTTGGAGAGAAAAATGTAATGCAAAAATGTAATCTTTGTGTGAATCGACTGGACATAGGATTAAAACCATCTTGCTCTTTGGCATGTCCAGCGGGAGCAATTACTGTAGACTAATCATTCATAAGCATAGGTATCTATTGTAAATGGTTTATGTTAAAAAGAGCTTTGTTATAGTGGCAAAGCTCTTTTAAAAAATGCTTTTAAAAAATGCTTGGAAGAAAGTAAATGAAAAAGACAGTTAAATTGTACATATTAATATGAATAATCTGAAAATATAAAATTAAAGAAAAAACTGTTGACACAAATAAGAAAATGATGTATTATTAACTTACAAAAAGAAACGAAGTTCAAACATAATCCAAGGAGTTTAGTCCTTATATTTAAAAATAGAAGTTGAAGAAGTTCGGATCTTAGAAGTACGGAGGAAGGACCGATGGACAGATAATTTTTTCTATCAGACCCAAATATTAAGAAAGAGGTACAGTCCAATGGCATAGTTAATTTTAATTTAGCTAATAATTTTTTTGGAGGACAAACCGATGTACTAATTAGTAATTAACTCGAATTTAAATGAAAGAGAAGGTGCCAGGAAATGAAATTGAAGGAAATTTCTTTATAGGGCTATTCGATGAAAGATAATTGATCGAATAGCCCTTTTTCATGTGAGAAAATTTACTTGCCATATTCATGAAAAATAATACAATAATAAGTAAGATATTAATATTTCATAAGATGGAAAGGAATCAATGATAAATATGAGCAGAGAAAATATTATTGAAAAGACAAATGCATTATTAGCAGGACATTGTGCGGAGGAATTAAGAACAGCAGCACAGGCATGGCTTGAAGCAGTAGGAACTGAGGAAGAAGTAGCAAAAACTGACGAATATATTGTTCAGTTAGAAGATGGAATTATGCCAATCGATGATGTAATCGCTTTCTTTACTACCGATATGGCAGCAGAAAAATTTGGCCCTGAAATGGCAGCAGGAATTGCAGACAATGCAAAAAAAGTAAAAGCAAATGGTGGAGAATGGTGCGATTGCCCAGCATGTACCCTTGCAAAAGATATTCTTGGTTTATTTGACGATGAAGATGAAGAAGGAAAAATGATCTTGGAATTCGAAGATGGCGCAACTGCAGAATGTGATGTGGTTTGTATCTTTGAAGCAGAAGATCAGACCATCATCGTATTGTTAGATAAAGAATCTAACGAAGTTCTTTTCTACGGCTATAAAGAAAATGAAGATGATACATTTGATCTTTATGATCTTAGTGATGAAGAATTCGACGCTGCTGCCAAAGCATTTGATGAATTTTTAGCAGAATAATCAATACAACGATTCATTAGGGCTATTTGAGAAAAAATCGAATCGTTCTATTTTGGGGGATATAGCTATGAAGGATAATATTTCTGCAAAAGAAGCAATGCAAAAACTTATAGAAGGAAATAAACGATACAGTGATGCATTATGCAATCCTGGTGATGTTTCCCTTGCAATTCGTGAATATACCTGTGAAAATGGTCAAAATCCTTATGCGATTGTTTTGGCATGTTCTGATTCCAGGGAAATTCCAGAAGCAATTATTAGTGCTGGGATTGGTGAATTATTTGTAATTCGTGTTGCAGGAAATGTAGTAGATGATCATCAGCTTGGAAGTATCGAATATGCAGCTGACCATCTTGGATGTCGATTAGTTGTTGTTCTTGGGCATAATCATTGTGGTGCTGTCGATGCGGCTATGAACCATGATCCTGATGGACATATCAAGTTTATTACAGATGAAATCTCTCTGGCAATTGGTGAGGAAAGAGACGAATTTAAAGCATGTTGTCTGAACGTCGAAAGAAGTGTGAAAATCATTTCAGAAAACGTGGATATGATGCACATGGAAGA
>JAUNNI010000032.1:24954-31546 GCA_030531555.1 Eubacteriales bacterium
GTGGTTGGTGCAATCTATCATTTAGAGAATGGGAAAGTAGAATTCTTGTAAAAGGGAAATCTGTCTCAACGATATAAAGAGAAAAAATATGGAAAAGGCTATTCAAAGTAGATGTTGAATAGCCTTTTTTACCTAGGTAAAATTGAACAAAAAATATAGAAATATATGTAAAAAATATACAATACTCTGAAATTAAGAAAATCTATTGACGAAGTGCTTTTTCGGTGTTATCTTTATTCACGGATAGACGCCCTGCTTCTTGCAGGAAACGCTTTATATATAAATTATCTTTATATTCCGGATGTTGCATTGGTTGCAGACATCCGTTTTTTGTTTTTCATCTAAAATAAAAAATCTGTTGATATCTTTGTCGACAGATTTTTATTCTAAATTATATACTATATATAAAAAGGGACAGAAAAATTGTATTTCTGTCCCTTTAAAGATTTCGTACATTTAGAATCGGTGTCCTGCACCGCCACCGCGATGACTACTGGAACCAGAGGAGTGACTACTACTGGAGCCAGAGCTGGAAGAGCGACTGCTACTAGAGCTAGAACTGGAGGAATAGCTGGAGCTTGCAGAGCTATAAGAACTTCCGGAACTATAAGAGCTAGAGGATGATCCACTGGAAAAAAATGGATCACTCGCAAATGCCGCCAATTCCTTTGTTCTTTGACCAGTCAGTTTCTTTTCCATATCCAAAAACTCTTTTTTAGATTCATAGAGTTCTGTCTTAATTTCTTCCTTTGGACGTATGAAGCTTGTTTTCCTTAGAAGTATATAATTGGCGAAGAGTGCCAGGATTAAGGCCAGGAGGGCGTTGCCATAATATTTCATTTTTTGGGCAATTCCTTCTCCACGAACTACAGATGCTGCCTGGATGAATGCTTCTTTCGCACAAGTGACAAAATCGCCTTTTGTAGCGTAGGTGTATACATTGTCTGTTATGGCCATAGCGCTTTTTACAGAAAGTACATCATAGAGATCTCCTTCTGTATACCAATAGATTTCGCGGTTGTCCATGTCAAACAGGAAGACCGCACCGTCCTCTATGCCAAATGCCTTATCATAGTAATCTACTGCCAGTTTTTTTACAGTATCAAAATTGTTTGAATTGGAAGTTGCCAACAGTGCATTTCCAAATTCTGTGAAGTCAGCCATGGCTTTGGTCAGTTCTTTTTCTTCTTTTTCTGTAAATAAATCGGCATCATCCATAATCTTTGCAGTAAAACCAGTCTCTTTATTTTGATATGAAGCTGCATTCACATCCGATGTCTGCCAAAATACGATAGCAATCATCATAAAGAGAGTAAGAAGAATCAAAGATAATCTTTTTATATTATTTTGCACTGTCATCACCTCCCATATGAGAAAACTGTGGCATTGGTCTTGATGCCATGCGGTTGAAAGACAATACAACACATAAGAGACTAACCAGACTCATTATCATGCAAAAGTAACCCGCAGCGAAATAATAGAAATCGGATACCGGATGATAGATTTGAATCCCAAGAGTAATCAAAATGGAAAGATAAGCCAGAAAATATCCTGGAAAAACTCCTGCTTTCAGATTTCGTAAAAGATATCTTGTAGGTGCCATGTCATGCCATATTTCCTTTGAACTTAGTATGACAGCCCACAGAGTAAGAAGAAGTGGAAGCCAGGTCATAAAACCTTTTGGATGACGATCGATGTATCCCATGTTTTCAGCAAGAACCAGGCAGAGTACAAGGATAAGTGGGATGAGATCGATCTTCTTCACAAACTTACTGATCCGCGAAGGTTTGTATAGATTTCTTTTCTTTACTGTTGGGGTAGAATCCCATTCTTTGCGGGCAATCTCTATGAGGTCACGTTTTGCAAAGCGAATGGACCAAAGCGCTGCAATAGCTGCAGTCATGGCAACATACTCTGGTCGCATAATCCAAAACAGATTTAAAAGCATGAACAAAATTCCTGCAGTAGCAAAAGTGCATAGAAGGAATTTCACAATATCTACTGGGAACTCAGCAGCAAGATGTCCTGTTTGCCCATTAATTACGGAATAACTGACTCTTTTTCCTTTTCGATGGGAGAGAAACCATACAGGTAGAAGTCCAAGTTCCATCCCTGACTTGGTTGGATCTTTCATCGGATGGTAGTTACCATCAAAGATATAAGTATTTACCAAGTTTGTGTGAAAATAGTCCTCGGAGGATTTGACAGCTTGTTCGTGAAAAGTTTTTGCTTTGGCTTCAGCTGGCCTATCTACATCGGCGGTTTCACCATAAAATCCACAAAGGAAAGCAGGATTAAAATCCTGGAGACTTCTTTCACTGCGATTAAGGTGAAATGGTCGTATATTTACACTGATCTCGTCAGAGTACCAGGAAGAGGCATCCTCCTGCATGGCTAGAAATTCTGCCTTATATTTTGTCTTAATATTATAGTTATTGAAGGTGACTATTTTTCCTTCTCTCTTTACACCTTGTCGATCATAACCAGTCAAGTCAAGATTCTTGTCATAGATGCAGTCATAGATCCAATATGGCATATAGATGCCACGAAGGCTATCGATATATTCTTCATTTTTTACATCACGTGGTGCATAAAAGGCTTTCTTTACTGCATTTTTATAAATGTTTTTACAGGCAGATTTATCCTTTTGGAAAGGAATGATTAATTTGGGACGCTGAATTTTTTCCACACGGTTGATAAAAATCTGGGTGCTGCCACAGTAGCTACATTTTCCAGTCATATCATTTTCCTGAGTATAAATGGTTCCACCGCACTGGGAGCACTCGAAAACATTGGTTTCAAATTCCTTTTCTTTTAGACTTTCATCAGGGAATTCACAGACGGAAAATGTACTGTCACAGCTTTTACATTTCATTTTTTGTTGTGAAATATCGAAGGTTAAAAAGCTACCACAATTCAAACATTGGTACAAAAAATCGCCTCCTTTTCTGAAAAATGTTTTTATGATTCATTATAACATGTGTTTTAGAAAAAGTATTGAGGGATTAATCGTAAAATCCTATTTTTTCAAAGTGTGAGCAATTTTCACGAATCACCACACAATGTCCATGATGAATAATATAGCCATCTTCCTCCTGTCCGGTTAAAGCATTCAGCAAAATAGATAAAGTTCCGCCAGAAGAAACAATCAAAATCCTACTATTGTTATCTGTCTTGTGACATATTTCCTTAAGGGCAGCAAGACAGCGTTCTTTGACTTGATTTACAGATTCAGTCTTATTCGTAGAATCCATCTCGTGAAAAATAGACGACAGCTCAATCATAGATATTTTATGCTTCATAAGAAGTTCTTTTGTAGATATGCTTCCTTTTTTGAGATTGTATTTTTCTTCATATAATCGAGAGGCATTGTTATATAGGTTTTCTTCAGAGCCTTTGTCAAAGAAACCTAAATCATGTTCATTAAGCCCAGGATGGCAGAAAGATTGTGTTTGTGAACCATAAATGTTTTTTCTAAGAATTCTTCTTGCTGTTTCTATATGACGTTCTTGATTGCCTGTGAAAGCATAATCAAAGTTTATTTTCGAAAACATATTTCCCGATTCATCTGCTTGTTTTCTGCCATATTCTGAAAGTGGTGAATCACAAGCACCCTGAACAATCTGTGCTTCATTAAATTCTGTAGTGCAATGTCTTAAAAAATAAAAATATCTCATGGTAATTCTCCTTGGTTTGATTATGAAATGAAATATGTACATATTTTGTTGATATCGATAATTGAAGTATAAAGACATGAATAATAATAATCAATATGCGGCTATAATGTTGATATATAATCATATATTGATTATAATATGATTACTATTGCTCATATCAAAGAAGGAGAGAAGGAAAATGGTGCCGGAAGAACGAAAAAAACAAATTTTAGAATGGCTTGAGCAGAAGAACTATATGACAGTTGAAGAAATATCCGGAAAATTATATGTCAGTCCTCCTACCATACGTAGAGATCTGAAATCTATGGACGAAGAGGGTCTTATTCGCAGAACCCATGGGGGAGCTTCCCATATCAGTAGTGAACTAAAAGAATTCCCATTTGAACTTCGTAACAGAAGTAATATAGAAGAAAAAAGAGCAATTGGGAGAAAGGCTATGGAATTTATCAAGAATAACGACCATCTCTTTATTGACACAGGCAGTTCTTGTTATACCATGGTAGAAGCATTGCCAATGAATTTAGAACTGACCGTTTTGACCAACTGTATTCCAACATTACAAAACCTATCCTTAAAACCAGGAATTACCATAGAATGTCCATGTGGCCAATATAATTCTCAACATAGAAGTATATGTGGTCCAGATGCCTCAAGATTCATTCATAGCAGGTATGCCAATTATTATTTTGCATCCGCTACGGGAATATCTGTTGAGAATGGTGTAAGTCTTTTAACTTCGATGGATCTAGAGGTAAAAAAAGCCATGATGTCAAAAGCAGAAAAAACAATATTATTGATGGATCATTCTAAAATTAATAAATCTTATTATTATAAAGCCTTTGATCTTTCGGATATCGATATTTTGATTACCGACCGAGAATTACCGAGTAATCTGGAAAAGGCTTGCCGGGAAAATGGAGTGGAGATAATACTTGCATAGAGTGATAAAAGAGTACAAAAAAGATGTAAAGCAGACAGTAAAGTAGACAGATAAGGAGAAAAATATAGAATGATATATATTGGAAATCATTTGACCTCTTCAAAAGGATTTCTTGCTATGGGGAAAATGGCAACAAAATTAGGAGCCGATACATTTGCTTTCTTTACCAGGAATCCAAGAGGTGGATCGGCAAAAGAAATCAATCCTGAAGATGCAAAAGCCTTAATGGAATATTTGGAGGAACACAAATTTGGAAAGATTGTGGCACATGGATCTTATACGATGAATTTGTGTTCTAATAAAGAAGAGGTCCGTACTTTCGCAAAAAATATGTTGAAAGACGATCTTCAAAACCGTATGGAATTCCTTCCCGGACAATATTATAATTTCCATCCGGGTAGCCATGTTGGCCAGGGAATAGAACAAGGAGTATCTTATATTATTGAGGCATTAGATGAAGTCATGTTTTCAGGAATGAGGACCACTGTCTTACTTGAAGGAATGTCAGGAAAAGGAAGCGAAATTGGAAAATGTTTTGAGGAATTAAAAATGATCATCGATGGAGTGAAAGATAATCATCATCTTGGTGTCTGTTTGGATACCTGCCATTTATGGGATGGTGGTTATGATATTGTATCAGGTTTTGATCAGGTTTTAGAAACATTTGATAGCATTATTGGCTTGGAGCGATTAAAAGCGATTCATATTAATGACAGTAAAAATCCATTAGGATCTCATAAGGACCGTCATGAAAAGATTGGAGAGGGTTTCATTGGAAGCGAAGCATTTCAGGCAATTGTAACCAATCCCAGGGTTCAAAATTTGCCATTCATATTAGAAACGCCGAACGACGATGAGGGTTATCGAAGAGAAATTGAATTAATTCGTAGTTGGCAAAAATAGGTTCTTTTTTGGTCTTTAGCGCTCATGTTAATGATTTACTGGGTTGGAGATCGAAAAGCAGGAAGACGTATGCTTGCTGATTTGTCACTAGCCTATCTGTTAAATGGTTTTCTGAAATTAACCTGTTGTGTTTATCGACCATGGATCCGCGATGCAAGAATTGAACCATTTGGTGATTCTAAAGTAGCTGCAACCTAAAAAACAAGAGAAACACGATTTGGAGAAAATGATGAAAATATATGTAGACGCAGATGCCTGTCCTGTTGTAAAGATTATCGAGAAAGTTGCAAAAAAATATGAAATCCCTTGTACTTTGTTATGTGATACGAATCATGTGATATCTTCAGATTATAGTGATCTGATTATAGTCGGTGCAGGAGCAGATGCAGTGGATTTTAAACTGGTTTCTTTGATTCAAAAGAGAGATATCTGTGTGACACAGGACTATGGGGTGGCTGCCATGATCCTCGGTAAAGGTGCCTATGGAATTCACCAGTCTGGTAAATGGTACACCAATGAAAACATCGATCAGTTATTGATGCAAAGACACATTACGAAAAAGGTAAGAAGAAGTTCAAAGAAAAATCATCTGAAAGGTCCTGCAAAAAGATCCCTTGAGGATGATCTTCGTTTCGAAGAATCTTTTGAAAAACTGCTCAGAGCAATTCAGGAAGATAAATGAAGGTAGAATTATGTTATATAAGGTATTACGAATTGATGAGGATATTGACTTTGGCTGTGAGGAACGTCTAGAAGGAGCTCCTGTAATGGCTGTGGTCACACTTGAAAACGCAGAGAATGAAACAAGAATGTTAAAAATGGAAGATGCCATGCTCTATGAACGGGATATCAATGAATCGGATATGGTCTATATCGATGAGCAGGGAAAGCTGGCGAAAGAATTAAATATTAGTGGCATGCGTTGCCATATCTATACTTTTGGAACAGGAAAGGATGCTGTAGTTCTTTGGGGCACCTATTCTTTTACAGGAAAAGAAGAAGAATCCATTCTTTTTCATGTGATAGGAAATTTCTACTTTTTGGGGACAAGAAAAAAACGTATGTCAGTCGA
>JAUNNI010000120.1 GCA_030531555.1 Eubacteriales bacterium
TCATAGAACTGGTAAAGGCTATCATCGGTGTCGCATCTGTAGAAATAAGGCCATTAAAGCCTAGTTTATTTCGAAGAAGGCCTGTGAGAAGCTCCTTAGACAAAGTTGCAGGATATAAAGTCTCTTTAAAGGAAGCTGACGGATTAATCTTTCTTACCCAGGCGGGACAAGCGATATGACCTGCCATTACCGTTTTTGCACCTTTTTCGATAAGTGTCTTATACACCTTTCCATAAGTCTGCATCCATACATCAGCATCAAGTGAATTTACGGAAACCCCAAGGTGCTGATCTCTTTCATCGACACCATCTCCCGGAAAGTGCTTAATCGATACCGCAACTTCATTCTCATCTGCTCCACGCATATAGGCAGATGCATACTGAATAACCTTATCTGGATCACTGCCAAAGGTTCTTGTGTTTGTAATCGGATTATGAAATTCCATATCAATATCAACAATCGGAGCAAATGACCAGTTAAGGCCTAATGCCGCGCCTTCATGGCAGGCTGTATATCCCATTCTATAGGCATACTCTTCATCATTTGTAGCTGCCACAGCAAGAGGCTGACCAAAGCTTGTACCTTCAAAAACAAGGCCATTCCCACCAGCCTCTGTATTCGCAGCCAATAAAAGAGGGATTTTTGCAATCTGCTGAATTCTTCTGTGGGTATTCTGGATCTCCTTTGCAAGACCCGGTCTGTACATCATTCCACCAACGCCAATTTCCCCAACAATGTGATGAAGTGCGCCTTCATCACTGGTAAAGCCCATTGGGCAGAATAACTGTCCTACTTTCTCTCCTGTTGTCATATTCGCAAGGGTATCATTTACCCACTTAATCTGTTCATCTGATAAATAAAAAGGATTTGCTTTCAAATTAACCATTCTAATCTCCATTTCACTAGTGAAATCATTCATAACTAAACAATAATATTCCCGATCATATTGACTGCCTGCATGGCTTTTTCAGAATCCACACCGAGATAAAACATATAAGGGAGGTCTCCAAGTTTGGTTGTTTTACCTTCAATATCACCATTCCCTAAAAATAGAGCCTGTGGAGCATATTCTTTCAGAATGTCAGCTGCTTTTTCATTTTTCACAACCTCTCCAAGAAAACTATCCTTGTCAAAGACTTTGAGTGGATTCGCATCTGCATAGTATTCCAGTTCATAAATTCCACCTGAAAGAAGTTCTTCTTCTCTTCCCGGCAGAACAAGTCTCACTTCACAACCATATGGAATTTCAACACGAACACTAATTTTGCCATCCTCTGCCAAAGACCATCGGCAGCTGTACTTACCACAAATGCTGTTGTAAGTAGCTTCTGCATATTTTAAGTGACCATTGATCAATGGCTTGACCAATGCTTTTCGAAAACCATTTTCTTCAGGTCTAATACCACATACATAGCTATACAGAAACTCGACAACGGTTCCATATGCATAATGATTCAGTGAATTCATTCCTGTTCCACTGATGCTTCCATCCTCATTCAGAGAATTCCATCTTTCCCAAATAGTTGTGGCTCCATGATTTACTTCATATAACCACCACGGAGGACTGTCCGAGAAGGAAGCCAATGATATGCTTCCTTCTCCATCCCGTTTTCTGCAAGGATCTGACATAATACAGGAGCACCAACAAATCCGCATCGAATCCTGTAGCCGTCTCTTTTGAAACGTTTTGTCAAATCAGCCTTCAATACCTCTATATCACGGTAAATACCAAATCTTAAGGCGATCAGGTAAGCGGCCTGTGTATCGACGCACAAATGACCGGATGCTGTGAAGTATTCATTCAGAATTGCTTCTTTGATTTCTTCAGAAAGATCTGCATATTTTCTGCCATCTTCAACCTTTCCCAGTGTATAGGCCATTTTTGAAGTCTTACAAAGAGAAGTGCACAAATACACTGATGAAATATAATCATCATTTGTTCCGCCACGCATGCTCTGTTCTGTTACACCATCAAGAGCCAGCCAGTCACCAAATCCAAATGCTCCATGCACCAGATGATCTTCTTTCAAATGTATCTGAAGGCAGTACTCACACCAGTCTTTCATCAGTTCATAATAATTCTGATAATCTGACTGATTATCATACATTTTACTGAGCGTATCCGGAATAAAGGTTCCTGCATCCCCCCAGACAAAGCAGCATCCGGCTAATGTTCCCATACTCGGAATATAGTTTGGAATTCCGCCAGACAGCTTCCTTTGCTCATTTCGAAGATCATGAAGGAATTTCTGATAGAAAATTCTGGTATCCATATTAAATGAGGCAGCCGTAGCAAATACCTGCGCATCACCGGTCCATCCCATACGTTCGTCTCTCTGCGGACAATCTGTAGGCATGTCGATAAAGTTGCTACACTGTCCCCAGAATGCGTTTTGGTACAGTTTATTTATTTTTTCATTAGAGCAATGAAAATAGCCAGTTCTTTCAAGATCACTGTAAATCACATGTGCTATGAAATCCTCAGGATTGATTTCTCCATGCCAGCCTTCCACACAAACATACCGAAAACCAAAAAAGGTAAAATGCGGCCAAACATCTTCTTCAAATCCTCCGGAAACATACTCAAAGGTAGACTTGGCAGTTCTGTAATTATCATTGTAAAAACAGTCATTCTGAAGTACTTCTCCAAATTTCAGAACTATTTTTGTGCCTTCGGGAACCTTGCTTTTAAATGAAACATATCCTGCCATGTTCTGACCAAAATCAAGAACAGTTTCTCTTTTCGGTGTATGTATGATTTCTTTCACGGGAATCGTTTCTTTCTCTACCACTGGTACTCCGACTCTTGCTATAACCGGTCTTTTTTCATCAATCAGAATTGCTTTTTTTTCATCATTTTCTTTTTTCTTATAAAGACAGTGATTATATATTTCACCATCATAAATTCCACTTTCTTCAATATCAGAGCCATAATAGCTATATTCTTCATCAGTGCTTATAACAGTTGTTTTACCGGATTCAAATTCTATATGTAATTCAGCTAAAACCTGAAATCTGTTTCCAAACAATCTGTCTTTTCCTTCAAGACCAAATCGCCCCATATACCAGCCTTTTCCAAGAAGGATCTGAATATCATTGGTTCTTCCCATATAGGAAGTTACATCAAAGGTCTGATACTGAAGTTCAGTTGAATAATCATATAATCCCGGACTTAAATATTCATTACCGACCCTGTTTCCATTTATATAAGCTTCATATAAGCCGAGACCGCAAATATACAGTCTCGCTTTTTTGATATCTTCTGTTGAATAGTATTGTTTTCTGAAAATCGGATGAAACGTATCATTTTCCTGTGTGGAAATCCATTTTGCAGACCATGGTTCATTGCATTTACCTGTCTCAAACCATGAAGGATTAACCACCTTATCTCCATCAACTGATACACCGACATAATATCTGGTTCTTGGTTCCATCTTCAAAGTAGTTTCTATCTTCTCCGGAATGTTTGATTTATGTGAAAAAAGGACTTTACTAAAGTCCTCTTTATCACTGATTATCACTTCGAAAACAGAATGAAGTGCTTTTGCCTCTTCCACAGAATAATCTGAAACCGAATAAGTAATGGAAAGCGTATCAAAATCATATCCGATTGGATTTGTCATACCATTTATTTTGATATTATTAATTCTCATATTCCTTATCTACTCTTTCTTTTAAACAATCCAACAAGTTTTCCCTGATTATTCAGATAGATCAAGAATGCTACTAATAATCCGGCAGAAATAATCTTCTGCACAGATGAATCAACATTCAAGCGAACATACGCTAGGGAAATGAATGCCATTGACACAGCTCCGAGAAAGTATCCCAGCTTGTCATTACTGTATTTGCCAATAAAGCCGCCAATAAACATTGGAAGAAAGGCAGTAAACATTATTCCGATTGATCCAAAATTAAGGGCCATTTGAACTGTACCGGTATTCGTTGCACTGATAAATCCCTGTACTCCCATTAACGCACCGGCTATCGTATAGCAAAGTAACGTATTGCTGATTTCTTTGATACCAATATTGACCGAAACTTTCTGTCCTGACATCAGAGCCTTGTAATTATAACCAAAAGTTGTATGGTCAAAGATCAGAGCAATAACTGTGATCGCAACCGCCGTCACAATCATATAGTTACTTACACGTGCAAAGGAAAGCAATGCGTCATTGTTGATAAACGAAACACCTTTTCCTCCGGTAAATGAAAATGCAAGTCCTTCGTAAAAGAGTGTTACTGCTAAGGATACAATGATCGGTGGAAGTTTCACCAGCACATATACCAGCCCGGAAAT
Source organism: Eubacteriales bacterium (assembly GCA_030531555.1). Taxonomy (GTDB): domain Bacteria; phylum Bacillota; class Clostridia; order Lachnospirales; family Lachnospiraceae; genus Anaerobutyricum. Next base: position 4,301 of record JAUNNI010000120.1, read on the forward strand.
CAAACCAAGGATCATGCCAAGAACAAGAGACAGAACAAGCATGATTCCTGTACCCCATCCGTTATCAATACAAATAGTGGAGCTTATAACAGAAGACAACAATGCAACCGAACCAATTGAAAAATCGAATCTTCCGGAATTCAAATTGATAGACAATGCAAATGTTGCAAGCGTAACATTTGCAATCGCTCTGGTAAACGTGAGCCAATGTCCATTTGTTGCAAACAGTGATATACCATTTGCGGCACAGATTGCCATAATCATAGCAAAAGTGATTGCCGGTATTGCTATAGTGCATAAAATATTTTTTACTGTTTTCATATAACCTCCACTATGATCAAACTTATAAATAAGTAACTATTACAGATTTATTACTACTTAGAAGCCTTGATTTCATCAAAGCTGTACTTGCCTACAAATGCTTCAAAATCTGAATAAGAAGCGCCTAAGAGCTTATCAAGCATATCTTTTGTATAAGCAGGAGCATCTGCTGAACTGTCAACAGCATAATATTCATTAAATTCTTCTGCTGAAGTTGCTACCCAGTAACCCTGTGATAAGGCAAAAGCATTACCATCTGCTGTACGAATTGCTTTTCCCTGTACTGCTGAAAGAGTTGCGATAAATACAGGTCCGATTGATGCTGAAAATTTGCCGGCCATGTAATTCAATGTTCCGGATTCCATAGCCTCCTTGTAAGAATCAGCGTAAGCATCTACAGAACCAATCTGAACTGTTGGAGCCTTAAGTGCGCCAAAGAAATCAGAACCGTTACCTACTGCCAGAAGAACCTCTAAACCTTCGATATTGGACATTTCTGCACATTTACCAAACCATGCATCATCCATATCATATCCACCAACATAGCCTAGTAGTTCTACTGAACCAATACTTGTTGCTTCAAGTTTACCCATACCATAGATAACTCCGATAATGTCATACCCTGTAGCACCTAAATAAGTACCGTTACCTGCTTCGCACATTGCTGCTAACATACCTGCTGCACGGTAAATATGCATATCTGTGTAATAAGGAATAGCACCACCAAAAATTGCAAACTTTG
>JAUNNI010000121.1 GCA_030531555.1 Eubacteriales bacterium
GGGCTGCAACTGTAAAATTGGCTTTGTATATATATTTTCGATCCTTTTGTTTAATTCTTACGATTATTATAGGTCAATCCTTACTTTAAATGTATTGCAGCAAAGAGACTTGCAGAACTTATCACCGGTGCAAGAATAATATATTTATAAGTTGCTTCCAGCATTTTTCAAGTTGTCGTAAGCAGTCAGTGGCCTCTAATATATCTAACTTCATTGTTCTACATCTGCATAAATCCTGACATCATACATCCACCTGTCGCACCAGCTTCCATGACCAAGTGAATGTTATCCTCATGAATTCCACCGATAGCATAAAGTGGTACCGGACAGATTTCTGCAATTTCAGAAACGAAAGAAGTTCCTCTTCCTTCCAGTCCTGGTTTGCAATCTGTCTCAAAAATAGTGCCAAGAACAATCTGACTTGCTCCTGCCGCTAAGGCTTCTAAAACATCTTCCTTACTGTGGCAGGACACACTAATTTCATTAAAATCTTTAACTCCATCCCCCAGGCGGCGAAGTTCTGAAATAGACAGATGCAGATTCTGACAGGATACATCCCTGGCAATCTGGTCTCTGGAGTGGAGATAGCATAACACATTAGCTTCTTTACAAATCTCCATCACAGAGCTTGCTAAGCGCATGTATTCCTGATCGGACAGATCTTTCTCTCTTAAAATCAAGGCGTGGGGGTGCAAGGCAGTTACCTTTCGAATCTGCATCAGATAATCAGTCTTACAAAGTTTTCGATTAGTAACCACAATAAAATGGGAATAATTCATAATTCCTCCTTATTCCATAAACTGCCAATACATAAGAAAATCATGCTGGGCAGTCTTACAAATATACATAACAAGTACAACAATAAAGAAGAGTTTATCTCAAAGTTTTAAACATAAATATAATCATTCAATACCGGCTGGAGGCCACCTTCTTCCATATCTTTGTACATCTTATCGAAGGAACGTCCGTCTTCGATTTCGAACTGTTCATCACCAACATCTCCATCCTGCTTGCCTTCATATTTCTCTTCATGGTCACCGATACCAGTGGATACACCAGCAGAAACCTTTGTGGCACAAATCTTAGCAATACCGTTACGGAACTGAGCACTTTCACGGCTGGAAACGGTGATTCCAACAAATGGAAGGAAGATACGATATGCACAAAGAATCTGACATAATTCTTTTTCTCCGACATCCTTTGGATTAATCTTGTCATTATTTACGATTGGACGTAAACGAGGGCAGCTTAAAGATAACTCGGCATGTGGATATTTACGGTTAAGATAGTAAGCATGAAGAGCCGTTGCCAAAGCGTCTTTGCGGAAATTATCAAGACCAAGTAAAGCAGAGAAGGCTGCACCACGCATACCACCTAAGAGAGCACGTTCCTGAGCATCAAAACGATATGGCCATACTCGCTTCTGACCAAGCAGATGTAATGTCTCATATTTATCTGGATTATAGGTTTCCTGGAATACTGTAACGTAGTCTACACCACATTCATGAAGATAGCGATATTCTTCTGTATTCACTGGATAAATCTCGATTCCGATGTTACGGAAATATTTGCGGGCAATTTTTACAGCCTCTCCGATATATTTCACATCAGAATAGGTACGGCTTTCGCCAGTGAGAATCAGGATTTCTTCCATGCCAGTATCGGAGATTACCTTCATCTCATGCTCAATCTCTTCAAAGCTTAACTTTTTGCGACGAATATTGTTGTAACAGTTAAAACCGCAATAAACACAATAATTCTGGCAGTAGTTCGCAATGTAGATTGGAGTAAAGATGTATACTGTATTACCAAAGTGATTTTTCGTAAGAAGTTCAGCCTTTCTTGCCATCTGCTCTATATATGGAGCTGCGGCAGGAGAAAGTAAGGCCTTAAAATCCTCGATGGAGCAAGACTCATGGGATAAGGCTCTTTCCACATCGGCTGCTGTATATAAATCATAATCATACTCATCCATAGCCTGTAGTACTTTATCTTTAATATCAGACTCGATCACTTCCATCCCTTCCATATATTCCATGTGATTTGTGCGGAAGGAAGGATTCTGCTCTAAACGGTGCTTACGCTCTAAGGCTTTGGGAGGTAAGACATCGCTGTCAATAAAATATACCTGATTTTCTTCGTTCATTATTTCAATTCCTCTTATATTTTCCACTAATATTTTAATATATGAATCAACACTGTTTATTTTTATCGTAAAAAACCTGTTAAAGGATCCGAAGCACTGCCACCTCTTGCAAGAACACGGCCCATGCCAGTAAGATACGCTTTACGACCTGCTTCAATTGCAAGTTTAAATGCGGAAGCCATAGCTGGAACATCACCCGCTGTTGCGATGGCTGTGTTAGCCATAATTGCAGCTGCACCCATTTCCATTGCTTCACAAGCCTGGGATGGCTTACCGATACCTGCATCAACGATGATTGGAAGATCAATCTCATCAATCAGAATCTGGATCATTTCCTTTGTCGCAAGGCCCTTGTTACTTCCGATTGGTGCTGCAAGTGGCATAACAGCAGCTGCACCGGCATTCTGAAGATCTCTGGCAACATTTAAGTCAGGATTCATGTATGGAAGAACGACAAAACCTTCTTTTGCAAGAATCTCTGTAGCCTTTACTGTCTCATAGTTATCAGGGAAGAGATATTTTGCATCGTGTATGATTTCTACTTTGACAAAATCACCACAACCCATTGCTCTTGCAAGACGAGCAATACGAACAGCTTCTTCTGCATTTCTTGCACCAGAAGTGTTTGGCAACAAAGTAACTCCCTTTGGAATATAATCTAAGATATTTTCACTTTCCTGTGTGTTGGCACGACGTAATGCTAAAGTGATAATCTCAGCACCACCCTGTTCCACTGCTGCATTAATGAGATTTAAGTTATATTTTCCAGAACCTAAAATAAAACGGCTTTTAAATTCTTTTCCACCGAGCATAAATGTATCATTCATTGTTATTTCTCCTTCTATTTTTCTATTTTATATGATTATTCCTGCATTGCTTCTGTTTCGCATACTAAAAGCGTGAATGAGTGAATCCTATTCTCCTCTTCAATCATCAGGAGAGAATCAGCTGAATCACTTTATTGGCCTGATGTGCTGCACAGGCTGCCACCCTTGGTGCCATCAAGCCTAATCCATCTCCCACATCTGTTTTTCCATCACCACAAATATACAGGCGACGCATTTGCTGTTTTGTTACAATATCATTGCAGTCTCCATAACCTGCCATTCCGTTACCAGAAACGATGATAGTATTAGGGCATTCCATCAAAATTCCATTCACCAACATAGCTTTCTGGTCTGCCTGATCAAATGCTTCACAGACATAAATGTATTCTCCAAATAATTCTTTTACATTGTCCGAAGTCACTTTTGTACAACAGGTCTCATAACTAAGATAAGGATTAATCTGCTGTAAAATTTCCAAAAGTGCCTCTGTCTTCTTTTTCCCCAATTGTGGAATCAGATACATCTGGCGATTCAGATTCGTCACATCCACCACATCATAATCCACCAAAAACAGATGGCCCACGCCACTTCGCGCTAACATCACAGCAATATGAGAACCTAATCCCCCAAGACCCGCTATAGCCACACGGGCAGAACGGAGTTTCTCCTTCATTTCAAGAGGAAATCGCTCATCAAAGGCTTTTTCCAGGACATCATTTGAAATCGTCTGGGTAATCGTTGCCTCCTGCGCTCTTTTACTCATCTCCACATCAACCACCTCCGACAAAACGAAGGACTTCAATGGTATCTTCTTCTTCTATGGTAACCTGATCCAATTCTGTTCTTGGAATAATATCAAGATTACGCTCAACCACAACTTTTTCAAAATCATAGCCTTCCTGTGCGAGGAATTCTTTTAAATTCATTCCTGCGACAGTTTTCGCTTCTCCATTTACGAGAACCATACCAATCTCCTTTCCACATATACTTTTTGAAATACAAGGTGTTACATAACAAAAGAAAAGGCACGTGGTCTGTCCACATGCCTGCTCCCATACATCCTTCCTGTTCTTAATATAGGAATTCTGCAATATTTATATCTGTAATGAGGCGCACGCAAACATACCAATCCAAAGAGGCTTTTCCCCTTGTATTTCCATTATGTTTTTAGCGCCTCGCTGTATACGAAGCATTGGTTATTGTAAATCTTATAAGAAGCTTCACAATCGACTTCCACAAAGAACAATGTTACTTGTTCATGTGAGAATCAACAATATACAGCGTATTCAAGTGAAAAGTGGTGCTCCCAATTCACCTGGAAAAGGTGTTTAGAAAGAAAAAGAGATTATATGCCAATAAGTATATAATCTCTCACTACGATCTCATATGTCCCTACGTTGGCATTATCCAAATCAGGTTAAAGGTCAAGACTCTTCTGTCTACTCTCAGCCTGCTTACGCGCAAGCTCCCTATTTCCATTTAAGATTATATAACATGTTTCACAAAGATGCAACACTAATCATTCATTAGAAGCTCAGAAAGATGGTCTTCCTGTAGAAGAATTATTAAGCCACAAATATGCACTTGCAGACATCAATGATGCTATGGAAATGAACATCAGTATGAAAGGTCTCAAGATTGTTGTAATGGGCGAATAATACAAACCAAATAAGAAACGAAACTATACCATAAACAAAATCGCTGATGATTCATAAAAAATGAACATCAGCGATTTCTTGAAGAAACCGTATTATGTATCAATTCTGCGACAGTAGCCAGGTAATCCCTTTCGCAAGCCTCTTCCCACTGTCTGCAAAATGTCCGCCTTTATTCCATTCCAAGATAGAGTCCTTCACATAGGAATCTTCCTTTAACAACTTCTCCTGCTCCCGGAATCGGTCACCTACTCTCGCCATCTTTGAATCCGATGTTTTTTCTTCTTTACCGCCAAGACTTAAATAGACATATACATTTTCTTTCGCAGTATGCTTTTCCATATATTCTTTCCATCCGTCCATCCATAAAGATCCAGAGCAGCATGCCACACCCTTAATAAGATGATTCTCGTACATTGCCCATATGGAGAACAGACCTGCCAGGGAATATCCGGCCAGATAAACAGGAGCTTCATCAGAAATATGATATTTCACATAAGGGATGCATTTTTCCTCCAGCCACTTTAAAGTCGTTACCCCTTTTCCTGAAAATGTTTTATTTCCTTTGGAATCCCTTGCTTCCCAAGGCGAAAACTCTGCGTTCCAGTCATTCACGTAATAAGCTACCAGAGTAAAATTTTTCTCTCTGCACAAACGGTTTAAATAAAAAAGTGTCTTCGACACTTCAACTCCCCTTCCCCTCAATCATGAGGGGTTT
>JAUNNI010000122.1 GCA_030531555.1 Eubacteriales bacterium
TTCTTTTTCTTTCATTTTTCCAATGTTGGAATTTCAACTCATTTTCTTTGATTTGTGTGATGAAATAGGTTACAATGATATTAATTACAATAGAAGGAATTTTATTATGAACCTGTTTGAAGAATTTACGTATCTATCAACGAAAAATAAATATCGCTATCATATCCTCATGGGTATTTTTCTCAGGGAATCTGAAAGAATCCATTTAGAACTTACAGAAGATTTTCTATATGAAAGATATCTTTCCATCTCAGAAGAATCCGATTTAGATTATGGTAAATCACAATTAATTCGAGATCTTCAATATTTGGTGGACAATCATAACCTATCTATCCAACAGGAAAATATTCAGAATATCCATACTCTTGAAGATTATAAGAACCGAAAGAAATATTATTCCATTACTAAAAAGGGGGCATTCGTTGCCAGAAATATTGAACAATATCTGCTATTGACCAATCGTACTGTTTTATGTGATGAACATTTTAAAAGAGTTCTTGAGGATATCAAAGAATGTAAACATAGTAATGCCTACTCTGCCTGGAATATGTTCTATGAAGATTGCCGAAATGTTTTTCAAATCTATCAGGATTTTCTGGCTGAGTTCAATGGAACACGTTTTGATGAAATTACCAGCACAAAAGAATTCCTAATCTATAAGAAAGATTTTCTGGAACAGATTCATTTACTGATTGATAAACTTTCCAAATATGCAACCATCATTGGCAAAGAACTCTGCCAGTTAGAAAAAGATGATGTAAGACTTGATAGCATAAAAAAATGGTTTCTCTATGTAGATGACTGTGAGCCAACTTATATCACAATTCTTCATTACTGTTCTATGCTCATTGAGAAAATTACACGAAAAGCAAAAGTTCTTGTGTCAGCAGGAGAGGAGAGTGCAGATTTTAAAAAAGTACTTCACCGTTTTATGGCTTGCGAAAGTTTAGAAGAATGTGAAGAACTTTCTTCTAAGCTCATTGGTATTCAGAAAATGCCACATCTCAACTATCATGGACCATTTTCTGCAAAGGAAAGTGAGCGAAAAGATAAGAGCGAAATAAATCCAGAACCCTTTGATGAAAGTAAAAAAATTGAGGATGAAAGAAAAGCCTTACAGTATTTAAAAAAAGAAATAGAAAGAGAAGAAAAAATTCTCTCCATGGAAAAAAACCATCAGATCTCCTTTGCGGATCTTTCTAATTTTGACACCCAGGAAACGTTAACCATACTTTCCTGGCTAGGAAGAGCCATGGAAGATAAGAACATATGTTCTGAAACACCTAGTGGACAATCTTTCGTTCTAAAGGAAAATAAAGAGGAAAATCGCATCGAGTTTAAAACAAAACATGGAATTTTAGAGATGCCTGATTTTAGTCTCGTATTTGAAGGAGAAAAAAATGAGTGAATTAAGTACACTGATGAACCGCATATGGATATCCAAAAGCGATCCTGAATTTTATGAGATTAAGTCTTTTGTCAGAAAAAACAAAGAGGAACTTTCTTCTCTCATGAAACGTTTTGCCTGGCAGATCATCACAGAGCCAAACATCATATATGTAAAAAAGTATAATAATTCCATACAGTCTCTAAAAGATCAGGGAATTCAGGAATTTAAAGCAAAACTTGATTATTTAAATCTTATGATCATATTCATGTATATGACCAGACCATCCGGCAGCGTAATCTTCACTTTAGAAGAACTTCTGGAATATATGAAGATTGTTATTACGGAAGAAGAGATTGAAACTGATTATAAATCAAGACACTTTACCTATTCTCTCTATCGTGTTCTGTCCTATATGGAAGAGACAAATCTCATTGAAAGAATGGATGGTAAACTGAAAGATCTTTTGGATAACGAGCAGCAAACACCTGGAATCCTTTATAAAAATACCGGTCTTTATCATTATTTTCTTGGTAAAGAAAATCAGGACTCTTCTTTATCCAAAGAACAAACGCTCTATCAAAAGCTTTATGCCAATACTGTGGTAGAAATCACAGAAAAAGAATATGAGTATTTAAAGAAAAATACAGCAAAGATTGAAGAAGACTTTAATCAAATTACGGATGAATCGATCGAACTGGTATTCGGTTTAAATTATGCATACATTAACCATAATGAAGGAAATCATTTTCCCAATGAAAACAGCAAAAAAGACTGGATGTTATTGCGCGTTTTAAAAAAATTAAAAGAAGCAAATCAGACATTCCTCTCAAAAGAGCTCTTCTTCCGACTTCTCGAGAAAGTTCGGACAGAAGATAGTATATATTGGACACAAGAAATGATTCGCTGGGGAAAACGTTCCTATGAAAGCTATTGCCTCAGTCAGTTAAGCAATAAAAATTTCATCGAAGAAACAGAGGAATCCATTCATATCCATCCTGCTGTTTTTGAAATAAATCTATAGAAAAGAGATTAACATGCAAACTTATTGGAAAATGAACCGTTTAGGTTTCATCAATTTTTGGAAATTTAAAAAAGAAGAATTTTTCTTTTCCGATGGATGCTCTCTTGTCCGAGGACATAATGGTTCTGGGAAATCCATTGTCATTCAAAGTGCCGTCACATTTCTTCTGGATGGTAGTATGCGCAAGCTGGACCCTTCTGGTACCAATGCAAGAGAAATGGCTTATTACTTACTTGGTGAAGATAAGACAGATGCTACTGGCTATGTTTTTCTGGAATTTACCATGGGACAAAAATACCGCACCATTGGAATCGGCATGCGTGCCAGAAAAAATAAAGGAATTGATTTCTGGGGCTTTGGTCTTAACGATGGTAGAAGACTTGAGAAAGACATCTCTCTTTATAAAGATGGAATTGCCCTTACCAAACAAGAATGTAAAAGTCTCATCGGATCGTCAAAAAATAATTTCTTTACCGACCGCAAAAAAGACTATGAAAATGAAGTCAATCAGATGCTTTTTGGTCTATCTCCATATCGCTACCGAGAACTCATTAGTCTTCTGTCAGAGATTCGAAAGCCGATTGCCGGAGCAGACCGTCAGGCCGGACTCAAATTCATTTATGATAAATTAAATCATTCCCTTTCCACTTTGCAGGAAGAGGATTTTGATGCTTTGGCTTCCTCCATGGAGATGATGGATGAGTACAATGAGAAACTTCAAATCATGAAGGATGACTATGCACGAATCAAAGTCATTGAAAAAAAGTATCAGGATTATCTTGATTCCCTTGTATACAAAAAATATCTGACCTATAAAAAAGAAGCCTCCAAAGCAAATATTTTAAAGAAACAGTGGGAGAGCGCTGTAGAAGAATTAAACGAAATTGAAGCCAAACGAAAACAGGCCTATATGGATCTCACTACTGCAGAGATTGATTTAAATGAATATGACATCCTGGATGATTATTCAGATATTGAAAAAAGAAATGTCCGACTTCGTCTTCTAAAAGATACTTTGGAAGAAATTCGGGAAAAGCGGATGGAAGCAGAAACCAATCAGGAACAGTGTGAATATGATCTTGAAAAGATCAAAGAAAAGATGGAAGAAACCAAAGAAAAACTGGATGATTGTTCCAATGAATTTACCTGGGCACCAGATCTGGAAGAAACCATTCTTACGCTGATTTCTCTCACCATGGAATTAGAATCACTCCCTAAGGCAGCCATAGACTTGCCAGGATTAACAAAGGATCTAATCTTTCATGCTGAACAGTGTCAGATTTTAGATATCCATGAAGAAAAAGAAAAGATTTTGAATACTCTAGAGGATCCTTCCTTAACCCCTAATGAAAAAATTAAAAAGGTAGAAACTATCCTTCTTCAAGCATTTCTAAAAACCAATAACCGTTATGTGGAAAGAAATGCCTATGTAAAAGCTCAGACTATGGAAGGTCACATGGAAAACGGAAGTATGGAAGTTTTAAGGAATAGTGAAAAATTGGAAATTCTTTACAAAGAATATACTTCCCTTCCTTCTCTGGCACCTTTGATTCTTTTAGATCCTTCCACAGAAGAGAAGAGGAGAACACTTAAGGAAAAGATTACAGAACTTGAAAACAGCTCTCTATTTGAGAGTGCATCCTCCTCTAAAGAATACAGAAAACTTCACGAAAGAATCCGTAATTATCGTACCCTTACCCATGAGCTGGAAGTGGAGGAAGCCAGACTTACAAAAACGACCGAACTTGTCAGCCATTTCGCCAATCTGGCAGAAGATTATGAAGAAAAAGAGTTGGAAACCCAGGGTGAGATTAATATTCTTGGTCGATCCATTGACGAAAGCTATCATGATGTCTATCGCTTAAAAGAAATCATCATCGAAGCAAAATCTCTCATTCGAAATCTTGATACTTATGTAATTCCAGAAAGAAAGAGAGTAGTGAAGGAGAAGGAAGAAGCCTATGAAAATCAGAAAAAGCTCTCTGAATCTCTTTCCTCATTTGCTTCCATTGATGATAGCATCTTGAAGAAATACAAAGAGAAGGATTCACTTCACGAAGAACATCTCATGATTGAGGAATTCATGAAACAAAGAAACGATCTACATCGTTATACTCCACATTTGAAAAGATCAGAAGAGAAAGAAGACATTTTCTACACCATGATCTTTACTTATAAAGGCAGAGAATATGATATCAAAAATCTCCTGCAAAGCTTAGGAGAAGAAATCGACGAAAAGAATAATTTATTAAGCCAGGAGGAAAATAGTATCTATCAAAAAGTACTGATGGACTGCCTGGTGGAAAAAATAAATCATCAGATTGAATATTCCAAAGAATGGATTCAAAGGATTCGCGAAAACATGCTTTCTTTAGAAACGACTTCCGGAATGGTTTTTGGTATCCGGTGGATCCAGACCAAACACATCGAAGATTTTGCTCAGTATTTTAAAGAATGTATGGAAACATACCGAGAAGAAACGGAAGATCTAAACTATATGGAATGCATTATGGAATGTCTCGACTATAGAAACTGGTTTGAGTTCAAGCTTGAAATGAATGGAAAAGCTCTTTCCAATAAACGTTTCCTCACTTTGTCTGGAGGCGAAAGAGCAACCGCAATTTATTCCACTCTCCTCAGTGCTCTGACTTCCATGTTCAATGAATGCAGCTGTGAAGATCATCCAAGACTATTTGCTTTAGACGAAGCCTTTACAGTAGTTGACGGTGAAAATATTGAATCTGTATTTGCTTTTATCGGATCCGTTGGACTTGATTACCTGATCAATTCACAAACTCTGTGGGGAACTTATCCAACAGTAAAATCCTTATCCATATCAAATCTTACAAACTTAAAAGGAAATGAAAGTGTCATTGTACAT
>JAUNNI010000033.1 GCA_030531555.1 Eubacteriales bacterium
CATTCGCTGGAAAAGAAAAATCAAATAAAGCAGCGGAACTGACTAGAGAAGCAAAAACTCTCCGAAAAGAAGTAAAAGTCCTTTATCATGATGAAGATATTGTCATATTACATAAACCGGCAGGAATGCTGAGTCAGAAATCAGAGAAAACAGATGATTCCCTCAATGATTATCTTCAGGACCTTTGCAGAAAAAATCATTGGGTAGAAGAAGCAAGCTTAGAGTTCTTCCGACCATCCGTAGCCAACCGTTTGGACCGCAATACCAGCGGGATTGTCCTTTGCGGAATCACAACAAAGGGTCTGCAGACTCTTTCTAAAACATTAAAAGACCGAACAATCTCCAAATATTATTATGCTTTAGTGGCAGGACAGGTGAAGGAAGGACGTCATCTGAAAGGGTATCTTCGCAAAGATACTGAGAAAAATGTGGTTCATTTTTCAGAAAAAGCAAGCGAGGATGCCGTAGCCATTGAGACAGAGTACCAGGTGGTTCGTTCTTGCAAAGAAGCCTCTCTTTTAAAAATCCGTCTGATCACTGGAAAAAGTCATCAGATCCGAGCCCATTTGGCATCGGAAGGATATCCCATCATTGGTGATTACAAATATGGAGACCGTAGGATCAATCAGCGGGTAAAAAAAGATGTGGGAGTTTCTTATCAGATGCTTCACAGCTGTGAGATTGATTTTGGTAAATATTTTGGAGGTCGTGTCATACGCGATAGTATTCCAAGAGATTTTGCCCGTACCATGGATTATTTTGGACTGGAGCTGTAGGAGGGATTGAATGGGAACATGGAATTCCAGAGGGCTTCGAGGCTCTGTTCTTGAAGAAATGATTAATTATTCCAATGAAAAATACCGGGAGAAAAAGCTGGCTTTGATCCAGAAGATTCCAACTCCTATTACACCGGTTCGCTTTGACAAAAATAGCCGTCATATCACGCTGGCTTATTTTGATCAGAGAAGTACCGTGGATTATATTGGAGCAGTGCAGGGGATTCCTGTCTGCTTTGATGCCAAAGAATGTGCTGTGGATACTTTCCCTATGCAGAATATTCACCCACACCAGATTCAGTTTATGAAAGATTATGAGGAACAGGGTGGTGTTGCCTTTTTCCTTTTATATTTCAGTCACCGGCAGGAATGCTATTATCTTCGTCTCCGTGAATTTTTGAAATACCATGAGCGCATGGAAGCTGGCGGATGGAAACATTTTAAGTATGCAGAGCTTTCCAAAGACTTTTTTGTTCCATCCGGGCAGGGAATCCATGTCCATTATCTGAAAACTTTGCAGAAAGACCTCTTAGAGCGCAAGGAAACCTCCCGGTGAAAAAGCAGGAGCGGTTGACGAATGATTCATTTTCCTTTATAATAAAATTTACGTTACTATTCAATAGTTAAAATGTTAAGAGGTAAAGGTGAATAGAATGATTAAAAGTATGACAGGTTTTGGCCGTGGTGAGTTTATTGCAAATGATCTGAAGATTGTTTGTGAAATGAAAGCGGTCAATCACAGATACAGTGATATTAACATCAAGATTCCCCGCAAGTTCAGTTTCTTTGAAACAGAAGTTCGTAATTTCTTGAAAAAAGAGATTCAGAGGGGCAAGGTTGATGTTTTTATTTCGTATGAAGATCTGGCAGATCGCACTTCCAATGTTCAGCTTCATGAAGAACTTGGAAGAGAATATTTTATGGCAATCAGCAAGCTTGCGGAGTCCCTGGGAATCCCGAATGATGCAACAGCTTACCGTATTTCTCGTTTCCCTGAGGTACTTACTTTGGAAGAGACAGAGATGAATCAGGAGAATGCGCAGGAAGTTATCATTGAAGCATTAAAGCTTGCTTTGGAACAGTTTATGGAAAGCCGTGTAAAAGAGGGAGAAAATCTTCGTGCAGATATCATCAGCAAATTAGATGGTATGAATGATAAGATTGTTTTAGTGGAGGAACGCTATCCTCAGATGGTGAGCGATTATCGTAATAAACTGGAGACAAAAGTACATGAATTATTATCCGATGTGAATATTGACGAATCCCGCATTGCAACAGAAGTCATTATCTATGCAGACAAAATTGCAGTGGATGAAGAGACTGTTCGTCTGAGAAGTCACATTACTGCCATGAAAGAGGAACTTCTCGCAGGTGGCAACATCGGAAGAAAACTTGATTTTATTGCACAGGAAATGAACCGTGAAGCGAACACCATTCTTTCCAAATGTAATGATAAAGCAATCTCCAATATCGCCATCGATTTAAAAACAGAGATTGAAAAGATTCGTGAACAGGTACAAAACATCGAGTAATTCACAGGAAAGAGGAATTGTATTATGGATCGAAATGGAAGCCTTATCGTATTATCCGGATTTTCCGGTGTTGGAAAAGGAACAGTTTCCAAAGAGATTGTAAAGAAATATGGATATCATTTATCTGTTTCTGCCACAACCAGAGGGCCTCGTCCAGGCGAGGAACATGGAAGAGAATACTTCTTCTTAAGCAAAGAGGAATTCTTAGATTCTGTGGCACAGAATGGTTTTATAGAGTATGCACAGTATGTGAATAATTACTATGGAACCCCAAGAAAGTTTGTAGAAGAAAAATTAGAATCCGGTCAGGGAGTCATCTTAGAAATTGAGGTTCAGGGTGCCCTTGCCATCAAAGAGCAGTATCCGGATGCTATTTTAATCTTCCTCACAGCACCAACGGCTGCTGATTTAAAAGAACGTCTCATTGGTCGAGGATCTGAAACTATGGATGTGATTAATGATCGTTTAAAGAGAGCAGTTGAGGAAGCAGAATTTATTGATCACTATGATTATATCGTTTGCAATGAGACTGGTAAAATTGAAAAATGTATGGAGGACATCCATAATATCATCGAAACAGAGAATACTAAGGTGAGAAAACAGCAGAACTTCATTGCAGGATTAAAAGAAGAACTTAAGACTTACGAACAATAAGATATGATTGAAAGGAGACACTATGTTACATCCATCCTATACTGAATTAATGGAAAAGATCAACAGCGAAGCTACAAGCGGAGAAGAGACTGTAAACAGCCGTTATTCCATTGTAATTGCCAGCTCCAAACGTGCGAGAGAAATCATTGCTGGTGACGAACCACTTGTACCAAGCCGTGAAGGTGAAAAACCATTATCTATCGCTGTAAAAGAATTATATGATAGCAAGGTTAAGATCATTCCAGAATCCGAAGCGGTAGAAATGATCGAAATCGATGAATTAGAAGAAATCGAAGATACAGAAATTTCTGAAGAAGAATAGATTATTTTGGGCTGTTTTACAGCCCTTTTTTCTATTTTTCTATGCCTGTACTTCACTTGACGGCAGGTTTTCTTAGGGTTACAATGAAGAAAACTTGCCAATGAGTTCTTAAATTTTCAGAAAGAAGGAGAATATCATGATTTTAAGTCAATTGTTGGATCATGTGGAATATAAATGTGTACAGGGCAGTTTGGACTGTGAAGTCACTGCCGTTATCAATGATAGTAGAAAATTGGTAGAAGGATGTCTGTTTTTATGTATCAAAGGTGCTTCTTTTGATGGACATCGTTTCGCGGCAGAAGCAGTGGAAAAAGGTGCGTCTGTTTTGGTGGTTCAGGACGATGTGGAAGTTGCAGATACAGTGACAGTGATCAAGGTGGCAGATACTAGAAAAGCCATGGCTTTTATCTCTGCAGCCTGGTTCGGACATCCAGCCAGAGAGCTTAAGACCATCGCGGTTACCGGAACCAAAGGAAAAACAACTACAACATACATGATTCGCGAGATGTTAGAGTCTGCCGGCTTGAAAACAGGTGTGATTGGAACCATCGAAGTTGTAATCGGGGATGAGCATATTCCGGTTAACAACACAACTCCAGAATCTTATGACATTCATAAATATTTCCGTCAGATGGCAGATGCCGGCTGTCAGTGTGTTGTTATGGAAACCTCTTCTCAGGGCTTCAAGCTGGACCGTACGGCGGGGATTATGTTTGATTACGGTTTGTTTACCAACCTTTCCCCAGACCATATCGGACCAAATGAACATGAGAATTTTGAAGAATATTTACAGTGCAAAGCCATGCTTTTTAAACAGACCGTAAAAGGCTTTGCAAATATTGATGATGAACATTATGCAGAGATTGTAAAAGATGCTTCCTGTGACATTCAGACATTCGGCTTGAAGGAAGGCGCAGATCTCCATGCTTATGATATCCAGCTTACCAGAGATACCGATTTTCTCGGTGTGGACTTTAAGGTAGATGGTGTGGCAGAAGGTGCAATCTCCTGTGGAATTCCTGGAACCTTTAATGTGCATAACGCTTTGGGTGCCATGAGCGTTGTTCTTTCCCTTGGCCTTTCTTTAGATCAGATTAATGCAGTACTTCGTCACTTTACAGTAAAAGGTCGTGTACAGATCGTGCCAACTGGCTATGACTACACATTGATCATTGATTATGCACACAATGCCGTAGCTTTGGAAAGTATTCTTAACACACTTCGTGCTTACAATCCACCAAGATTGGTCAGCCTGTTTGGATGTGGTGGAAATCGTTCCCGTCTTCGTCGTTTCGAGATGGGTGAAGTTTCCGGTAATTTGGCAGATCTTACTGTGATTACTTCAGATAACCCAAGAAATGAAGAGCCACAGGATATTATCAATGACATCATCACAGGAATTGAGAAAACTGATGGTAAATACATTTCCATCATTGATCGTCGTGAAGCGATTTCTTATGTTATGAATCATGGAGAAGCGGGAGATATTATTATTCTTGCCGGAAAAGGCCATGAAACATATCAGGAGATTAAAGGTGTGAAATACCATATGAGCGAAGAAGAGATCGTTCAGGATGTATTAGATGGAAAATACTAAAAAGGAAGATATATGACAGAGAAAGATAAGCATAAGATTTATGCAGATATCATTATAGATATTTCTCATGAGGCACTCGATAAGGTATTTCAATACCGAGTGCCTTTTTCCTTACAGGAAGCAATCCGACCAGGTGTGAAGGTCCGGATTCCTTTTGGAAAAGGAAATCAGGAGAGGGAAGGCTATGTCATTCATCTATCGGAGAAAAGCAATTATCCGGAAGAAAAAATGAAAGATATCCTTTCCCTTTCGAAAAATGCAGTGCCAATGGAAAGCCAAATGATTGAGATGGCAGCTTTTTTGAAATACCAGTATGGATCTTCTATGTATCAGGCACTGAAAACTGTCATGCCGGTGAAAGAACGGATTCGTCCTAAAATGACGATGCAGATCACCTTATTGACCGATGAATACGAAACAGAGAATCTGCGCAAAATCTGGGAGCGCAGACATTTCACAGCCAGACTTCGTTTTTTGGAAGCCTTGTGCCATGCACCAGACCATTCCCTTTCCCGTGAGGAAATGAATGCGGTCTGTTCCTTCTCTCGAAAAGATCTGGAGAAAATGGAAGAGCAAAAGATTATCTTATTGCAGGAAAAAATGAACTATCGCAATCCATTTTCCAATTTAAAAAAGAAAGAGGAGAAATTACCGCTCAATGAAGAACAGAGGCTGGCAGCAGAAGAATTTTGCAAAGATTTTGGGCAGGGAATCCGCAAGAATTATCTGCTTTATGGTGTGACAGGCAGTGGAAAAACGGAGGTTTATCTGGCACTTATCGAAGAGGTGCTGAAGCAGGGGATGCAGGCCATCGTTCTGATTCCTGAAATCTCTCTGACCTATCAGACCGTGAGACGTTTTTATGAGAGATTTGGAGAGCAAATTGCGGTGCTTCATTCCAGAATGTCCAAAGGTGAGCGATCTGACTCTTACTTGCGTATTGAGGCAGGGGAGGCCAATATTGTCATTGGTGCCAGATCTGCCTTGTTTGCTCCAACCAAAAAACTGGGACTGATCATTATCGATGAAGAACATGATGGAGCATATAAAAGTGACAGCAGTCCGAAATACCATGCAAGAGAGACAGCAGAATATCGGGCAAAATTAACCGGTGCCAGCTTGGTTTTGGGCTCTGCAACCCCATCGATGGAATCTTTCTTAAGAGCACAAAAGGGTGAGTACCATTTATGGACTTTGAAAAAACGTGGTGGGCAGGCTCTCCTTCCGGAAGTAACGGTTGTGGATCTGAAAGAAGAATTTAAAGAAGGAAATCGATCTATTTTCAGCAGGGAATTACAGGAGAAAATCCGTGATCGTTTAGCAAAAAAGGAACAAATCATGCTTTTTTTAAACCGACGCGGTTTTGCAGGATTTGTGTCCTGCCGTTCTTGCGGTACTGTGATGAAATGTCCTCATTGTGATATTTCTCTGACTTATCATAGAAATGGAAGCTTGCGATGTCACTATTGTGGCTTTGAAAGTAGATTTGACAGACAATGCCCGGTTTGCAAAAGTGCTCATGTTGCTGCTTTTGGATTGGGAACAGAAAAGGTGGAGGCTGCTTTAGCCATGGAGTTTCCAGAGGCAAGGGTGTTGAGAATGGACATGGACACTACCAAAAAGAAGAATGCCCATGAGGAGATTCTCAGGACTTTTTCACGAGGGGAAGCGGATATCCTTTTGGGAACGCAGATGATCGTAAAAGGGCATGACTATGCAAATGTTACGTTGGTGGGAATCATCGCAGCAGATTTGTCCCTCCATGCCCAGGACTTTCGTAGTGGGGAAAAAACCTTCCAGCTTTTATGTCAGGCAGCGGGTCGTGCCGGTCGAGGACAGAAGCAGGGAGATGTGATCATTCAGACCTATTCCCCGGATCACTATGCCATTGTGACTGCTGCAAAACAGTCCTACGAGGAGTTCTATGAGGAGGAAATGGCCTTTCGAAAAATGCTCCATTATCCGCCTTATGATCATATATTGGTCATTCTTGTTCAAAGTGGAGATGAAAATCAATCTGCTTTGGCCATTCAGAGAATTCAAAAAATGATCGTGCAAAGCCAGGAAGGGGTAGAACATCCGGTGCAGATCATGAATCCGGGACAGGCCAGTTTGTCCAAATTAAAAGACATTTACCGTCAGGTAATTTATTTGAAACATAGAGATGGGGAAGTTCTGCTTGATTTAAAAGAAAGACTGCAGCCGGTACTTGAAACACATGCTTTATTTGCCGGAATCAATGTGCAGTTTGATTATGACCCGATTCACAATTATTAGCCAAACCGACTTTACGGAAAATATGGAAAATGATATAATTAAATACTATGATTTAATAAATTTTAGGAGGATATTATGGCAATTCGTGCAATTCGTACTATTGGAGAAGAATGTTTAGGTAAGGTTTGCAAACCAGTAAAAGAAATAAATGAGAGAATGGAAATTCTCATTGACGATATGTTTGATACAATGTATGAGGCAAGAGGCGTTGGTCTCGCAGCACCTCAGATTGGTATTTTACGTCGCCTGTGCGTAATTGATGTTATGGATGATGATCCAATCATCTTAATCAATCCAGAAGTTTTAGAAACACGCGGCGAGCAGACAGATGACGAAGGATGCTTAAGTGTACCTGGAAAGGTTGCTTCTGTGACAAGACCAAACTATGTTAAGGTAAAATCCTACGATATGGATATGAACGAAGTGATCATTGAAGGGGAAGGTCTCCGTGCAAGAGCAATCCTTCATGAGATGGATCATCTTGATGGTATCTTATATGGACAGCGTGCCAACGAGCCATACCGTGATCTTGAAGAGGAAGCGTGGGAAGAAGAATAATGAGAGTTGTATTTATGGGTACTCCTGACTTCGCAGTTGGGACTTTAGAATGCCTCATTGAGGCACATGAGGTGGTTGCTGTTGTCACACAGCCAGATAAGCCAAAAGGCCGTGGCAAAGCCATGCAGTTTCCACCGGTAAAAGAAAAAGCCTTGGAACATGGAATCCCGGTTTATCAGCCGGTTAAGGTTAGGGATGAAGAATTTATCAATGTATTGAGGGAACTGAATCCAGATGTTATCGTTGTTGTTGCCTTTGGTCAGATTCTTCCAGAAGATATTCTTAATCTTCCACGTTACGGATGTCTGAATGTTCATGCATCTCTTCTTCCAAAATACCGCGGTGCTGCCCCAATTCAATGGGTTGTTATCGATGGAGAAGAAGAAACGGGTGTCACCATTATGTATATGGAAAAAGGTCTTGATACCGGTGACATGATTGCAAAAAAAGTGATTCCAATTGAGAAAAAAGAAACGGGCGAAAGTCTGCATGATAAATTGATGGTGCTTGGTGGACCATTGCTTTTAGATGTTCTTGTTCAGCTGGAAAATGGTACTGCTACTCGTGAAAAACAAGATGATTCTTTAAGCTGTTATGCCAAGATGCTTACCAAGGATCTTGGCAAGATTGACTGGAACAAGGATGCGGTTTCTATAGAACGTTTGATTCGTGGACTCAATTCCTGGCCAAGTGCTTACAGTTATTATCATGGAAAAACATTAAAGATTTGGGAAGCTGATGTGGTGGAAGGAAAAAAAGATGCCATTCCAGGCAGCGTTATTTCTGTGGAAAAGAAAGCTTTCACAGTACAGACCGGCAAGGATGCCCTTCGTGTGACACAGGTGCAGCTGCAGGGCAAAAAACGTATGGAAGTTCAGGCATTCCTCCTTGGCAATGCCATGGAAGTCGGCATGCTTTTATCAGAATAGACAGGAGACGAAGATGGAGAAAAAAACAGACATGAGGGCGGTTGCTTTAGATACCTTAATTGATATGGACCGCAACCAGAAGCTTTCCCACATTGCCATTGGCGATGCACTGATGCGCTGTCAGTTTGAATCCAAACAGGACCGTGCCTTTTTGACACATCTTTGTGAGGGTGTCATTGAACGGAAGATTTATCTGGATTATATGCTTGATTCCGTTTCCAAGACACCGATGAGAAAATGTAAACCATTGATTCGTAATCTTCTTCGTATGTCAGCCTATCAGATTCTCTTTATGCAGGTTCCCGATGCTGCAGCATGTAATGAAGCAGCCGGTTTGGCCAAAAAAAGAGGATTTCGTAATCTGACAGGTTTTGTCAATGGAGTGCTTCGCAATCTATCCAGACAGAAAGAGCAGTTAAATCTTCCTGATCCAAAAAAATCAAGAACCCAGTATCTTTCTGTTCGCTATTCTATGCCGGTTTGGATTGTGGAACTTCTGGACAAACAATATGGAAAAGAACTTAGTGAGACGATTTTAGATGCTTTTATGAAAGTACGTCCGGTGACGATTCGTACGAATTTATCCAAGATTACACCGGAGAACTTGAAGAAACGCTTAGAAGAAGAGAAGGTAAGCGTGGAGCAGGCTCCATATCTGCCATATGCTTTTACCATTCATGATTTCAATTATCTTGGAAGAATCCCTTCCTTCCGCGAGGGACTATTTGCCGTGCAGGATGTTAGTTCCATGTTGGCTGTTTCCGTGGCAGATATCAAAGAAGGAGATTTCATTCTTGACCTTTGTGCGGCACCTGGTGGAAAAACTTTTCACGCAGCAGACCGATTGGGGATGAATGGTAAGATTATCTCAAGGGATTTGACAGAATATAAAACAGATTTTATTAAGGAAAATCAAGAGAGAATGGATTACAATCAGGTGAAGGTGGAAGTGTGGGATGCTACAGAGCTGGATTCGAATCTCATCGGGCAAGCGGATCTGGTAATTGCTGACCTTCCTTGTAGTGGCCTTGGCATTATGGGCCGTAAAAATGATATTAAATACCACATGAATCAGGAACAGCTTCTGGATCTTGTGGATTTGCAGAGAAGAATTCTGACCAATGCCTGGCAGTATGTGAAGGCAGGTGGACAGATGATTTATTCTACCTGTACCTTAAATCAGGGGGAAAACATAGAAAATGTAAGATGGATTGAGGAAAATACACCACTTCGCCTTGTTTCCATCGAAGAAAAGCTCCCGGAAGAGCTTCGTGGAAGAAGTGGAAAGGAAGGATATATCCAGCTGGTTCCTGGACAGGATTCCTGTGATGGATTTTTCTTCGCAAAGTTCGAAAATAAGGGGAATTAACATGGCAGAATGGAAGGATTTAAAATCATTGACAATAGATGAGCTGACGGAGGCAGTTTTGGAGGCGGGAGAGAAAAAATTCCGTGCAAAACAGATTTATGGATGGCTCCATCAGAAATTAGTCCGCACTCCATCTGAGATGAAAAATGTTCCAAAAGCATGTGTGGAACATTTGCAGGAGACACATCCTTTTTATGGGGTGACTGAAGTGGAACGTTATGTTTCTCAGATTGATGGAACCATGAAATTTTTATTTATGCTCCATGATGGCAATATGGTGGAGAGTGTTCTCATGCGTTATAAACACGGGAATTCTGTCTGTATTTCTTCCCAGGCAGGGTGTCGTATGGGATGTCGTTTCTGTGCATCCACCCTGTTAGGACTCGCCAGAAATCTGACTCCGGCGGAAATGTTAGATCAGATTTATGCTATTCAGAACGCAATCGGAGAAAGAATTTCCAACGTGGTGGTCATGGGAACTGGGGAGCCATTTGACAATTATGATGCACTTTCCCGTATGATCACTCTACTTTGTGATCCCAATGGACTCAATATTGGACATCGTAATATCACGGTATCCACTTGTGGACTTGTTCCAAGAATTTACCAATTTGCGAAAGAACATCCACAGGTCACCCTGGCGATTTCCCTCCATGCTTCCAATAATGAGACTAGAAAAGAACTGATGCCAATTGCCAATCGATATTCTCTGACGGAATTGATGGATGCCGCGAAATTTTATGTGGATGAAACCAGACGTCGCATTACTTTTGAATATAGCTTGGTAAAAGGTGTAAATGATGGAAAGAAACAGGCGGAGGAATTGGCACAGCTTGTACATGGATTGAATTGTCATATCAATCTCATTCCGGTAAACCCAATTAAGGAAAGAGATTATGAGCAGACAGATACCAGCCATATTGCAGCATTCCGACGCATGCTTGAAGATAGACACATTCAGGTGACGGTTCGTCGTGAGATGGGCCGTGATATATCAGCAGCTTGTGGGCAGCTGAGAAAAGGTTATACAGAAAGGAGTGGGAAAGAATGAGATCCTTTGGAGTAACCGATGTAGGAAAAAAACGAAAAATAAATCAGGATTACCTCTTTTTTTCTGATCAGCCGGTTGGCTGTTTTCCAAATCTCTATATTGTAGCAGACGGAATGGGAGGCCATAAAGCAGGGGACAAAGCATCCTCTTATGCAGTGACACGTTTTGTGGAACTTTCCAGAAAAATGGGAGAAATGCATCCATTTGTTGCAATGGAAAAATTAATTGCACAGGTTAATGAGGAAGTTTTTAAGATTTCCAATCAGCAGGAAGAATATTCTGGTATGGGGACTACTTTTGTTGCAGCGACGGTTGTGGATGATGTGGTTTATACCATGAATATTGGAGATAGCCGTCTGTATTTCTACGATGGAGAATCCATCCGTCAGATCACCATGGATCATTCTTTGGTGGAAGAACTGGTTCGTGCTGGCCAGCTGGAACCAGAAGAAAGTAAAAATCATCCACAAAAGAATATCATTACAAGAGCGATTGGTGTTTATGAGAATATGAAACCAGACTTTTTTAAAGTGCCAATCAAAAAGAATCAGAAGATTCTGCTTTGTTCTGACGGACTTAGCAATATGGTGGATGATGAAATGTTAGAAAGAATCCTGTCTTCCGAAGAGTCCGTGGAAAAACTGGCAGAAAACTGTAAAGAAGAAGCCCTCTTTTTTGGAGGTACCGATAACATCGCGGTTGTGATCGCCCAGATGGATGACAGGGGGTGTGCACAGTGATTCAGCCAGGAACGATATTGGCAGGACGTTATGAGATCTTGAATCATATCGGTTCCGGCGGAATGGCTGATGTATATCGTGCTTTATGTCATCAGCAGAATCGATATGTTGCTATTAAGATCCTTCGTCAGGAACACAATGAGGACGAGGAATTCGTCACTCGATTCATTGCAGAAGCGCAGGCAACAGCAGGTTTTACACATCCGAACATTGTCAATATATATGGAGCAGGTGAAGAGCAGGGCTATCATTATATTGTCATGGAGTTATGCGAAGGAATGACTCTCAAACGTTACATCCGAAGATACGGACGTTTAAGTGTGAGAGAGACCGTAGATTATGCCAAGCAGATTACCAGAGGAATCCAGGCAGCACATAAAGAAGGGATTGTCCATCGAGATATCAAGCCACAGAATATTCTTGTTTCAGAAAGCGGAACAATAAAGGTAGCAGACTTTGGAATTGCTAAGGCAGTGACAGGTGCGACTGTCTCAGAGAATCTTATGGGTTCTGTTCATTATTTTTCACCGGAACAGGCCAAAGGTGGTTACAGTGATGAACGAAGTGACATTTATTCTTTGGGGATTACCATGTATGAGATGGCGACTGGAAAAGTACCATTTGATGGAGAAACTCCTGTAGCGATTGCTTTGAAACATCTCAATGAGGAAATGACACCTCCAAGATGTTATTTTCCAGACATTCCGACAAGCCTTGAAAAAATCATCTTAAAATGTACCAAAAAACGCACCTTGGAACGGTATCAGAATGCGCAGGAATTATTGGATGATCTTGAGATGGTATTTGCTTCACCAGAAGGAAATTACGTTGTTGAAGAGCCAATGGTAGATGATTCCCCAACCTATATACAACCGTTGGAGAAAAAGAAGCCAAGTTACCAGGAAACCGAAGAAATTCCAAAATTGGAAAAGGAAACGGAAGACAGCTTTGATGAGGATGAATCCATGCAGGAACCGATGCGAAAAATGATCTATGTGATCATTGCAGTCGGAGGAATCCTTCTGGCCCTGATTTTAATCTATCTTGTGGGATCTTCTCTGGGCATCCTTCATTTTGGAAAGCATACAGTTACGACAGAAACCACAACGGAGGCAAGTACCGAGGCGGAAGAGAAAGTATACATGCCAAATGTATTGAAAAGAGATCGTATGACCGCCGAAAAGATATTAAAAGATAATGAATTAAAAGCTAGTTTTATTTACGAAGAGAATGTAAAAAATAACGATACGAACCTTATTGTTGTAAAACAGGAGTTTGACCCTGGTGAAACATTAGCTGTGGGAACTTCTGTGGAGCTCACGTTAGGTCTGGACCCGGAAGCAAGTACGCAGGCAAGGGTGGAAGTTCCACCGCTCATTGATCTTACCGAGGAGAAAGCGGAAGAAAAACTTGCGGCAGTGGGGCTCAAAGTGGATAAGATTTATGCTACTTCAGATAGTGTAAAACCAGGTTATGTCATGAAACAAAGTCCTCTTGCGGGAATGGAAGTTGATGCGGGATTTGTTATCACAATTACCGTGAGCAAAGGAGTTTCTCAAGTTCGAGTACCACTTATCACAGGTTTAACCAAAGAAGAAGCTCAGACAGAGCTGCGACGTGTTGGGCTGAACCTGGGGGAAGTCACCAGTGATTATAATGGTTCTGTAAGTCAGGGTGAGGTATTTGACCAGGGAATTGCTCCGGGAACTATGGTGGATAGAGGAACGGAAGTCTCTGTTGTGATTAGTCTGGGAGAACCTGTTTCCTACCATTATGAAGGGCAGGTGACCATCGAAGAGAGTCCTTTTGAAGAGGGAGAGACAGGAAGTATTCGTTTGGCCTTGGAAGAAAATGGGGTGGAAGAAACCATTTATTCCAAAAATAAAGTAACTTCAGCGAATTTCCCACTTCATAACGTTTTTGAAGCCAAAAAAGAAGGTATGGCCACAGTGATTATTTACGTCAATGGAGAAGAATACGGAACCCAGCAGGTAAAGGTCACTGCGGTTGCAGATTAGGAGAAACAGGAAAACGATGAGATTATCAGGAAGAATTGTAAAAGGAATCGGAGGATTCTACTATGTCAATGTAGTGGATGACGGTCTTTACGAATGCCGTGCAAAAGGAATCTTCCGTAACCGCAAAATGAAGCCAAATGTTGGGGACTATGTGGAGATCGATGTGATCTCCCAGGAAGAAAAAACAGGGAATCTGGCGGTGATCAAACCGAGAAAGAACCAGTTGATTCGTCCTATGGTATCCAATGTGGATCAGGCCATTGTTATTTTCGCTGTACGTGATCCCGATCCGGATTTTCATCTTTTGAATCGTTTCCTCATTTATATGAACCAGCAAGAGGTACCGGTGATTATCTGTTTTAATAAAATGGATCTGGCGAAAGACGGTGAGAAGGAATTCCTGGAAAAAATGTATGAAAACAGCGGGTGTGAGCTTCGTTTTCTTTCTGCTATAAATGAGGAGGGAATCGAAAGCTTACATGATCTTCTTGCAGGAAAAACCACAGTGCTTGCCGGACCATCCGGCGTGGGAAAATCTTCGACATTGAACGGTCTCAGCAATGAAAAACAGATGGAGACTGGTGTGATCAGTGAAAAAATTCGCCGTGGAAAACATACCACAAGACATTCTGAGCTAATCTATTTGGGGGAAGAAACTTATATGATGGATACTCCGGGATTCAGCTCTCTATATCTTGAGAACATTGAGAAAGAAGATTTAAAATACTATTTTCCAGAATTTGAGCCTTATGAGAATCAATGTCGATTCAATGGCTGCAGCCATATTCATGAGCCAGATTGCAGTGTGAAACAGGCTTTGGAAGAAGGAAAAATACATTCCGCAAGGTATGAAGATTATTGTCTTTTTTATGAAGAACTTGCACAGATAAAAAAATGGTGATCAAATGAATATCTTAATTGTAAGTGGAGGCAGCATTTCGCTGCCTTTTCTTGAAACTTTTATAAAGAAACAGAAATTTGACAGGGTTATTGCTGCAGATGCCGGACTGGCGGCCTGCCACGCGATTGGACTTATTCCGACGGATATTTTGGGAGACTTTGATAGTCTTTCCAATCTGGAACTTAGAGAATATTACCGGGAACAGGGGATTCCAGTCAGAGAGTTCCCGACCAGAAAAGACTTTACAGATACCCATCTTGCCATGCTTTATGCCATGGACTTGTGGAAATCGCTTAAGAAAAAGGAAGGTAGTGTTTATATTGTTGGTGCTCTGGGCACCCGCATGGATCATGGACTTGCCAATATCGGCCTTCTTATGTCCTTTGCTGACCAGCATATACCTGCTTATATTGTTGATGATCATAATGAAATGGAGATTGTGAAGGGCCCTGTAGAGAAAATATATTATAGGAATCCAGAGAAAATGTATTTTTCTATTTTACCATTTTCATCAAGCATTAAAGGGGTGGATCTGATAGGATTTTCCTATCCATTGGAAAATGCAGAGCTGAAGGCTTATGAAAGTATGGGAATCAGCAATGAAATTACAGAAGAAAAAGCAACCCTTCGAATAAAAGAGGGTTATGCATTAATCGTCCAGGCTTGTGACTAAGCCTGGACGATTTTTGTCTTTTTGGGTAAAGAAGATATTTGGTTTATACATTGAATTTAAAAAGTACTACGTCTCCATCCTGCATCACGTATTCTTTTCCTTCGGAACGAACGAGACCCTTTTCTCTTGCTGCAGCCATGCTACCGTTTTCAATAAGGTCATCGTAGCTGATTACATCTGCTTTGATAAATCCACGTTCGAAATCGGAGTGAATCTTACCAGCTGCCTGAGGAGCTTTTGTTCCTTTTGTGATTGTCCATGCTTTGGATTCAATTGGACCAGCTGTCAGGTAGGAGATGAGACCGAGAAGAGAGTAGCTGGCCTTGATTAATTTTTCCAGACCGGATTCTGTAAGGCCAAGATCTTCGAGGAACATTTCTTTTTCTTCATCATCAAGTTCTGCGATTTCCTGTTCAATCTGGGCACAAACAACGAATACCTCTGCATCACATCCTTTTGCGTATTCTTTTACTTCTGCAACAAAATCATTGCTTGCACCGTCGTCAGCAAGATCATCTTCACATACATTTGCTGCGAAAATAACTGGCTTGTCTGTAAGAAGATTACATTCTTTTAAGAGAAGTTTTTCATCTTCGTCATCTGTTTCAAATGTTTTTGCCAGCTGACCGCTTTCGAGATGGTCTTTCATTCTCTTTAATAATTCTACTTCTGCTGCAATTTTTTTATCATTGTGAGCGGCACGAGCCTGCTTTGCAATACGGCGATCTAAAACTTCCATGTCTGAGAAGATTAATTCAAAGTTGATGGTTTCAATGTCACGTAAAGGATTTACACTACCATCTACATGGACAACATTGGAATCTTCGAAACAACGCACTACATGAACGATGGCATCTACTTCACGGATGTTAGCTAAGAACTGGTTTCCAAGTCCTTCCCCTTTGGATGCCCCTTTTACAAGACCGGCAATATCAACAAATTCGATTGCTGCAGGAACGATCTTAGCGGAGTCGTACATATCGGATAATACCTGAAGACGTTTGTCTGGAACGGCAACGATACCAACATTTGGATCGATGGTACAGAATGGATAGTTCGCAGATTCTGCACCCGCTTTTGTCAAAGAGTTGAATAATGTACTTTTTCCAACGTTGGGAAGTCCAACGATACCTAACTTCATAGGAAAGTCCTCCTTCTATATATAAAATGAAAACGATATTCTTATTTTCCCGTAAAAAACTGATTTTTTGCGGGATTCCAAGCAATAATTTTACCATAGAGTTATTTCTTCTGACAAGGTTTACTTGTGAAATATGTAAAAAACTTAAAAAAATGTGTACATTTCATAGGCTTTGAATTATAATTCTTTTGGTTACTCATTGAAAAGGAGGGTTATATGCAATACACAGATATTCGTTTTCCACATCTTGGAATTGTCTTTTCCCATGTAGGAAGATATATTCAGATTGGAAATTTTCAGATCATGTACTATGGCGTTATTATTGCAATCGGCTTTATTCTCGGTCTTTTCATGGCGCAAAACGAAGCGAACCGTACCGGGCAGGATAAAGAATTATTTTTAGATTTCTTTTTATATATGATGATTCCTGCGATTATTGGAGCCAGAATCTATTACGTCGTATTTAGCTGGGATTACTATAAAGATCATTTGGGTGAAATCATCAATTTAAGACAAGGTGGCCTGGGTGTTGTTGGTGGCGTGGCCATCTCTGCCCTGATTTTGTATCTTTTTTGCAAGAAGAGAAATTATAAGATGACAAAAATGATGGATTGTATTTCCATGGGTCTTCTGGTGGGACAGATCATTGGAAGATGGGGAAACTTTTTCAATCGTGAAGCATTTGGATGCTATACAGACGGACCATTTGCCATGCAGATTCCTTTGAAATATTTCGAACAGCATAACCGTCTTGGAGAACTGGCATCTGCCGGCTTGCTGGATCATTTAAAACAGGTCAATGTCGATGGTCAGATGATTGATTACATCCAGGTTCATCCAACTTTCCTCTACGAAGGAATAGGCAATCTTTTGATCCTCTGTTTTATTCTTATATATCGTAAACACAAAAAATTTGACGGGGAACTGATTTGCATTTACTTTATGGGATACGGATTTTGTCGATTCCTTATTGAGGGACTTCGCACTGATCAGCTGATCATTGGTCACACCGGAATCGCTGCAACACAGGTGGTATGCGTAGCGATATTCATTCTCGGTGCCGTATGGACTATGCTTGCGAGAAGGGGTTCCCTTGCACAAAGAAAATGATTATGCTATAATCGTTATCACGATATTGAGAAACATTAGATCTTTAACTAATTTACATAGCCATTAGGCTGGAGGGTATTATGAAACGTTTTTGGAAAGATGTTACAGGGCATATGAGTTATGCACTGTACGCAGCAAAATCAGGATTAAAATCCGAGGTTGCAAACTCCTATCTGAACTGGATTTGGTGGGTGCTTGAGCCATTTTGCTTTATGTTGATTTATTCATTTGTATTTGGTACTTTATTCAATGCCAAAGAAGAACATTTTGGACTGTTTATCTTCATCGGTCTTACTGCATGGGATTTCTTCCAGCGTAACCTGATTCAGAGTGTAAAGATGCTGAAGAACAACAAGTCCATTGTTACTAAAGTATATATTCCAAAGTTTATTCTGTTGATTTCCAGAATGCTCTTCAACGGATATAAGATGCTGATTTCTTTCGGAATTGTAGTGATCATGATGATTTATTATCGTGTTGCCATCACACCTTATATTCTTTGTATCATTCCAATTTTAATTGTTTTGTTCACTTTATGTTTTGCATTTATGACTCATTTGATGCATTACGGTGTATATGTACAGGACTTAACAAATGTTACCACCATTGGGTTACGTATGATTTTTTACATGACAGGTATCTTTTATAATATTGAAACCAAATTACCTGGAAAATACGTAGGTATTCTCATGAAAGGGAATCCAATGGCACTGATTCTCAGCAGCCTTCGTAAGAGTATTCTTTACGGACAGATGCCAGACTTTAAATGGTTATTCATCTGGTTTGCGATCTCTATCATCATCGCAATTCTTGGTGTTCGTAAGATTTACAAGAATGAGAACAGTTATGTTAAGGTAATTTAGTGAGGTGCCCCGATATGGAAGAACGTAAAAGTGCAATCAGTGTACGTAATGTATGCATTGATTATAAAAGTTTAAAAGCAGGTTCCATCAAAGAGAACTTTTTCAAATTAAAGAAAGTAAAGCAGGAAGTGTTCCGTGCGGTGCGTAATGTTTCTTTTGAAGTTCCAGAAGGACAGATTTTGGGGATTACTGGAAAAAACGGAAGTGGTAAATCTACCATGCTTCGTGCTATCGCTGGTATTTTCTCTGCCGACAGTGGAGAAATCGATCTTCACGGACATTCCATCTCTCTCCTTTCCATCGGTGTAGGGTTCAATCCTGAGCTTAGTGGAAAAGAGAACATTATGCTTTCTGGTATGTTACTGGGATTCTCAGAAGCTGAAGTCCTGGAAAAAATGGAAGAAATCATTGATTTTGCCGGAATTGGCAAGTTCATCGATATGCCAGTACGTACTTACTCAAGTGGTATGTATTCAAAGCTTGCTTTCTCCATCACAGCGATTCTTGAAACGGAAATCATGCTGATTGATGAAGTCCTCTCCGTTGGCGATGAGAAATTCAAGAAGAAGAGCTACGAAAAAATGAAACAGTTGATTTCTAAACGTGATCGTACCGTTGTTATTGTTTCTCATAGTCTTTCCACATTAAATGATCTTTGCGATAAGATTATTTGGATGCATGATGGTGAAATCTTCATGTATGATGATCCGGAAATTGTTTTACCGGTATATCGCGATTTCATGAAATAGAGGATTCGATATGCTGTTATTTTGGAAGATTTTACTGACGGAGTTTGTTGCAGAGATGGGAGATAAAACTCAGCTCATGCTCATCGCAATGACTTCGAAATACAAGATTAGAGATATTATTCTCGGCACTGCGGTTGCCGTCATGGTTTTAAATGGAATTGCCGTTCTTGCAGGTGGCCTTGTCAGCCAGTTTATTCCAACCTGGCTGATTCGTATCGTTGCAGCACTTGCATTTATGTACTTTGCCATTACTACTTTAGCTGGTGATGATGAGGAAGATGAGGAAGGTGGAAACAGTCGTTTTCAATTTGCTCCGATTGCTGTGTTCTGCACCTTTTTTGTGGCAGAACTTGGAGATAAAACACAGCTGACAGCCATCACTTTTGGAGCGAACGAAGGTCTCAGTAATGGTTTGATCGTATGGGCAGCATGTTCCATTGGTTTGTTTGCGGCGGATATTGTTGGTATGATGGTGGGGTATCTTTTGAAGAGTAAAACACCAGATGGTTTCTTGAACACTTTGGCTTTTGTTGTATTCTCCATTTTTGGTGTTTTGACCATGAGACAGGGACTTACCCTGAAACTTGGGGCAGGAAACAACATGGTCATGATGCTTACCGTAGGAATTGCAGTAATATTTGCATTACTTTGTGTGATTGTCTTTTTCCGAGGAAGAAAAAGAGAGAAAGAATCCTAATAGTATAAATAAAAATAGTATGGCTAAGGTCATCGATTGTGAAAACAGTCGATGGCCTTTTTTATTGCAAGGGTTGATAAAAGTTCACATATATTTTTTGATAAATGGGCCGATAGTGCAAAAATACATCAAAAACACATTTTTAAAGGTTGCAATCCCACAAATGTTGTTATAGAATATACAAAAGTGGATTTTTGTGGATAAAAGTGCCATTTTGGGGTGTGAATTCCACAAAATAATCTTTTTGTGGATAAAATGGTGAGGAAACCTGATTATTTTTGAAAAATGGAGGAGGTGAGATAAGTGCTTCAGGGAGAATACCAACATACTTTGGATGCGAAGGGAAGACTTATTTTACCAGTGAAGATTCGAGAAGAATTAGGTGCCACATTTTTTTTGACAAAAGGATTGGATGGATGTCTTGATATCTATCCCATGGAAGAATGGATTAAATTTTCAGAACGTATTAATAGTCTGCGTGCTTCCTCCAAAGAAGCAAGAAGGTTAAAACGTTATTTTATTGGTAGTGCTGTGGAATGCGAGCCGGACAAACAGGGGAGATTTCTCATTTCTCCGGCACTTCGTGAATTTGCTAAGATCGATAAAGAAGTCACTGTTTTAGGCATGGGTGACCATGTGGAAATCTGGAGTAAAGAAGTTTACTACGAATACGAAAACGATGACGTATCCATTGAAGAAATCGCAGAAATGCTTGAATTTTAGGAGTGTAAAAAACATGGAATTTGTACATAAATCAATTATGTTGGATGAGGTAATTGAATCTCTGGATATCAAGCCAAATGGAATCTATGTTGATGGCACTCTTGGAGGAGCTGGTCATTCTTCAGAAATCGTAAAACGCTTAACAGAAGGTGGGCGATTAATTGGAATTGATCAGGATGGCGATGCAATCCAGGCGGCGAGTAAAAGACTTGAGCCATATGCGGATCGAGTGACGATTGTTCGCAGTAATTATGCACAAATGAGACAAGTGCTTCGAGACCTTGGGATTGATCATGTCGATGGTATTCTTTTGGATCTTGGAGTATCTTCTTATCAGTTGGATAATGCAGAACGTGGATTTACTTATCGAGAGGATGTTCCTCTGGATATGCGTATGGATCAGCGACAGGCTCAGACAGCGAAGGATATCATCAATGATTACAGTGAAATGGAATTATTCCGCATCATTCGTGATTATGGAGAAGATAAATTTGCTAAAAATATAGCAAAACACATTGTGAAAGCAAGGGAAGAGCAGCCAATCGAGACAACAGGTCAGCTGATTGAAATTATTAAAGCTGCCATACCGAAAAAAGTCCGTATGAATGGAGGGCATCCGGCCAAAAAAACATTTCAGGCAATTCGAATTGCCCTCAATCATGAGCTGGATGTGTTAAAGGATAATTTGGAAGACATGATTGATCTTTTGAATGATGATGGAAGATTATGTGTAATCACTTTCCATTCTTTAGAAGATCGTATCGTTAAGAATATTTTTAGAACCTGTGAAAGACCTTGTATCTGTCCTCCGGAGTTTCCGGTATGTACCTGTGGAAGGGTATCAAAAGGCAGGGTAGTTACAAGAAAGCCAATCGTGCCGGGAGAAAGAGAATTAGAAGAAAACTCTCGTGCAAAAAGCTCAAAATTACGTGTATTTGAAAGAAAAAATGCAGGGGAGTAGAGTGCCCCTGGGAAGGATATAGAAGATGGCCCTCAACAACACAAAAGACCGATATAATTTCATATATGGAAACAGAAGAAATGAATTCGATACATATGGAACATCACCACGAAAACTGGATGTTCTTCCGGAACCTACTCCTGTCAAAAAAGAAAAGCCACAGCCGGTGGTAAGAACATGGGAGACTTTTGACTTAAGATATACTCTCATGATCATTTTTGCCATGGTACTTCTTGCTGTCGGAGCCTTATTCTATACCAAGGAAACAGCAAGAATGAATGAGATGGCACACCAGATTAAAGTACTAAAAACGGAAAAAGCAGAACTGCAGTCCAGACAGGTTTCTATCCAGTCTGAACTTGATAAGGCAGTGAATTTAGATACAATTCGCGAATATGCAGAGAAGAATCTTCATATGATTTATCCTGATCGTGATAATGTTATTTACTATCACCAGGATTCCAGTGACTATTTCCGTCAGTATGAAAGTGTGGATAAATAAAAAGCAGGTGGTTAGATGGCGAAAAGAAAGAAAAAGAAGCGTCTGACTGAAATGATGGGAGGCAAACTGAGCTTTATTTATGGCTTGATCATTTGCCTCTTTTTCTTGTTGGCAGTACGTATCGTAAGCTGGAATATTGTAAATGGAAAGGTATATAGCACTACTGTCCTTGGGCAAAAGACCAATAGCGGTAGTGAAATTCCTTATGAAAGAGGAAAAATCTATGACCGAAACGGTAATATTTTAGCAGGAAATGAAAAATTATATACTCTGGTATTGGAACCAAAGAATATTTTGGTGGGAGATTCTGAAAAAGATCGTGAAGTAATCAAAGTGACCGTAGATAAGGTAAATGAATTTTTTGGAGTTTCTAAGGCAAAAATCCGAAGTGCTATCGTCTCCAATCCGGATTCTTATTATCAGCCAATTTTAAAAGGCGTTAATTACAAAGAAATGGAAGCCTTTGAACAATATGTTGAAAAAGGAAATCAAAAGATAAAATCAACAGATTCTGAGGCAGTAAAAAATGAAATTCTTACAGCAAGAAATGTAAAAGGGGTTACTTTTGAAGCTGGTTTTAAGCGAATCTATCCTTATGGATCTTTGGCATGCCATCTGATTGGTTTCCGTTCTACAGACGATTCCAACAACTGGGGCATCGAAAAATCTTACAATTCCGTATTAAATGGAATCAATGGGCGTTCTTACAGTCATTTCGATGAGGAGCTGGTTCAGGAAAAAACCATCAAAGAAGCAGTAAATGGGAATTCTGTTGTATCTACCATTGATCTGCAGATTCAGCAGGTGGTAGAAAATAAAATCAAAAAATTTGATGAAGAAATCGGAAGTCTGGAAACCAGTGTGATTGTTATGGATCCAAATAGCGGAGAAATCTTGGCTATGGCTAATTCCGATCCATTTGATCTCAATGAACCGTATAAGGAAGAGTATCTTTCCATGAAATACAGTGATAAAAAAATCAAAGAGATCAAAGAACACACCAAGGCGATTGCTGATGCTGTGAAAGCAAAGGATGATGCTAAGGCCCAGGCTTTGCGAAATGATCAAAAGAAGATGACGATTACAGATGCCTATACCAGCATCTGGAAGAATCCAATCATCAGTGACAGTCATGAGCCGGGATCTACTTATAAACCATTTACCGTTGCTACGGGTTTAGAAAGTGCTACCATCAAAGAAAGCAAAAAATATGTATGTTCCGGTTCCAACAGAGTCGACGAACATAATATCGGATGTTCCCATGTTCATGGAGAGATTACCTTAAAACAGGCGATTTCCGAATCCTGTAACGTTGCTATGATGAACATAGCATTTAAAGAAACAAAAGATGTATTTTATGAATATCAGCGTCTTTTTGGTTTTGGTCAAAAAACAGGCGTTGATCTTCCAAGTGAAGCAAGCACAGTGGGTCTTGTGTATAATGCGGAAACTTGTCAAAATGATTCTTCTCTTGCCACAAACTCCTTTGGACAGAACTTTAACTGTACCATGATTCAGATGGCAAGTGCATTTTGTGCATTGATTAATGGAGGAGACTATTATAAACCTCATGTTGTAAAAGAAATACAGAATAATAATGGTGATATCGTAGATACCATCGATAAAGAAATATATCGAAAAGTAGTCTCAGAAGAAACCTCCGAAAAACTTCGTAGCTTTATGAAGGAAACGGTAGTCAGTGGTACGGGTAAAAAAGGTGCCATTGCCGGCTACTCCATCGGCGGAAAGACAGGTACTGCCGAAAAACGAGGCCGAAACAAAGAAGATTACTATGTATCTTTTATCGGATTTGTACCGGTGAACCATCCTCAGCTTTTGATTTATGTTACGATCGACGAACCACATGTGGATGATCAGGCCAACGCATCTCTAGCGGTTGGATTAGAACGTGAATGTATGAAGGAAATTGTGGAAATCCTTGGCATTGAGCCAACAGAAAAGGTAACTGGTAAAGATGAAAATGATGTGGATTACATCAAACGTTACTTAAAGGATCATAAACAAAAATCCCAGACAACAAAAGCAAAGAAAAAAACAAGCAAGACCACTGAGTCTCAGAAAAAAACTACTAAGACCACTGAGCCTAAAAAAGATACAAAAAAAACAACATCGACAAAGAAGATAAGCAAGACATCAACGTCAAAGAAGGCAACAACAAGTACTGCTTCGAAAAAGAAGGCAACAACAAATTCGAAAAAGAATACTACAAAGACGACCACGTCGAAGAAGAGTACAAAAGCTACAACAGACACAAGCAGTAAGAAGAAAGAAACTTCACAGACAAATGCCCAATAAGGCATAATGTTTTGTTAAAATCCTATATTGATTAATGGTAGGTATTGGGTTTATACTTACTAAGTATGTCAAAAAATCAATAACATTGGAGGTATAATAATGTTTTATTCTATTGCAATTCCAGCATTAATTGCTTTTCTTGTAACACTTGCATTTGGTCCTGCGATGATCAATTTCTTACATAAGCTGAAATTTGGACAGTTTATTCGTGAAGAAGGACCAGAGTCTCATCAGAAAAAATCCGGCACACCAACCATGGGTGGTATTCTTTTTCTGGTTGGAATCGTACTCGGATCTGTATTTTATGTAAAATCATTTCCACAGATTCTTCCAATCCTTCTTGTAACACTTGGATTTGGTGTTATTGGATTTTTAGATGACTATATTAAAGTGGTTATGAAACGTAACCTTGGGCTTACAGAAATTCAGAAATTAGCAGGACAGCTTGTGGTTTCCGTACTCTTTGCTTTTTATCTTGTAAAATATTCAGGACTTGGAACTGATATTCTTATTCCATTTCTTTCTGGCAAGAGTATTGATCTTGGAATTTTATATATTCCGGTTGTTTTATTTGTTGTGATTGGAACCGCGAATGGTGCTAACTTCACCGATGGTCTTGACGGACTTGCATCAAGCGTTACTACAGTAATCGCAGTATTTATCACCGTTGCATCTATGGGTATGAAAGCAGGGATTCAGCCAATTGCTGCAGCTGTCATTGGTGCACTTCTTGGTTTCTTATGTTTCAACACTCACCCTGCAAAAGTATTTATGGGGGATACTGGCTCCCTTGCTCTTGGCGGTTTCGTTGCCGCAAGTGCATTCATGTTAAAGATGCCACTTTTCCTTCCAATCATTGCATTTATTTATTTTGGAGAAGTACTTTCTGTAATTATTCAGGTAAGCTACTATAAACGAACAAAAAAACGTGTGTTTAAGATGGCTCCAATTCATCATCATTTTGAATTGTGTGGATGGCCTGAGACAAAAGTTGTATCAATCTTCACTGTGGTATCCGCAGTACTTTGCCTCATTGGCATGCTTGCCATGTAGAGTCGTTTGAAAGAGAAAAAGGGAGGATAAAGGAAATGGATTTATCAACCAAAAAAATATTGATTGCCGGTGCCGGCATCAGTGGCATTGGTGCAGCGCAGCTTCTTGGTAAAGCAGGCATTGCAGCCACAATCTATGACGGGAATACGGAACTGGATCAGGAAAGTATCCGAAAAAGAGTTCCAGAAGATATGAAACTTGATTTTGCTCTTGGAGAGGCAGATCCATCTCTTGCTATGGATTATGATATCTTAATTTTAAGTCCTGGTATCTCTATCCATAAACCAATCGCAAAAATGTTCTATGATGCGAATAAACCAGTTTGGGGAGAGATTGAACTGGCGGCACATTTTGCAAAAGGTAAAATTGCGGCTATCACCGGAACCAATGGAAAAACAACAACAACGGCATTGGTTGGCAAGATTTTAGAGGAGTATTATGACTCAGTATTTGTAGTTGGTAATATTGGAATTCCATTTACCAGTGTTGCATTAGACACCAAAATGAATTCTGTTATCGCAGCAGAAATCAGTAGCTTCCAGCTGGAAACTACCATTGATTTCCAGCCAACTGTCAGTGCTGTCCTCAATGTAACACCAGATCATTTGGATCGTCATGGTAGTATGGAAGTATATGGAGATACCAAATTGTCCATCTCCAAAAAACAGTCCAAAGATGACGTAATCATTTTGAATTACGATGATCCAATCACGAGAGAAATGGCAGATCGCACACCAGCCAAAGCGGTTATGTTCAGCCGCCTTGAAAATCTGAAGGAGGGTATCGTTTTATTAGATGGTATTTTCTCCATCAAAGAATATGGTCAGACGATCCCGGTTTGTTCTGTGAATGAAATCAAGTTGCTTGGTGGTCATAATCATGAAAACATTCTTGCTGCTATTGGAATCTGTTATTATATGGGTGTTCCTGTAGAATGTATCAGAAAAGGAGTTATGTCCTTTACTGCTGTAGAACATCGTATCGAATACGTTGATACAGTAGATGGTGTTGATTACTACAATGATTCCAAGGGAACGAATCCAGATGCTGCAATCAAAGGAATTCAGGCCATGGTAAAACCAACCGTACTTCTTGGTGGCGGTTATGATAAGAAATCTACTTACGGAGAATGGATCGATGCATTTGATGGAAAAGTAAAATGTCTTATTGTTATGGGTGCAACAGCACAGGCTATTGCAGATACCGCAGCAGAACGCGGATTCTCACCGGTAGTTTTTGCCGAAACATTTGAAGAAGCAATGGAAATCGCCCGTAAGACAGCAGAGCCAGGTGATGCTGTATTATTATCACCTGCATGCGCAAGCTGGGGAATGTTTAAAAACTATGAAGTTCGTGGACAGAGATTCAAAGAGATTGTAGGTGAATTCAAAGCACAGTAATCCATGTCGAAAACAGATGGAGGATCCTATGCCGCAAAGACAGAGACGACAGAATAATTTAGTCTTAATTGAAAAAAAACGAAAATCGAAAATCCGAAAAGTGATGATATTCTTTGTACTGATTCTCTTACTTGCTGCTGGCATCTACTATCTGAAGGAAGGATTTACAATCCATAAGATTGAGGTGGATGGAATGACAATGTATACTGAGAAAGAAGTCATTGATTACATTCGCTTAGATAAAGATTATATGGATAACTCTTTGGCTATGATTGTGTTTCAGAAGATAACAAACGAGAAGTATCTTCCTTTCATTGAGAATATGAGTATGTCCATTTCAAAGCCACATGTTTTAAAGGTCCATATTAAAGAGAGTATCCGTGCGGGAGCATTTAAATATTCTGATAGTTATTTTTATTTCAATTCGGAAGGAATTGCTTTGGAAAGTCGTGATAGCCTGTTGCCGGGAGTTCCATTGGTGACTGGAATCTCAACGAGCCAAATTATCTTAAATCAAAAAATCCCAGTAGAAGGAGATTATTTTGATACTATTCTTTCAATCACAAAAAAAATAGCTACTTATCAGTTAGATATTTCACGAATCCATTTTGAAAAAGAGGATGATATTTATCTGGTTTCTGACAAATATCAGATTTATTTAGGAAGCAGCCAATACCTCGGAAGTAAGATGGCTAAAATATCAGAACTTTTGAAGGCAGTCTCAACAAAATTTGAAGAAGGTACGATTGATATGCATCTTTATACAGATGAAAAAGATATCATTGTCTTCAGAAAATAGAGTTCTGAAAACGTATTTTTGTTCATTTTCTTTATCAGCAAATGAATTATTTACGAAATTCAGAATTGTTTCAATCAATATGAAAAATTTGTAAAATTAGGTTGATTATTTGTGAAAAAAACTTTATTATATAATCAGATAAAATTACGAATTTTCTATGGAAAGTATAGAAATAAGGAGGAATAAACCTTGCTGGAAATTATGTCAAATGAAGAACTTGCTCAGGCAAAAATTTTAGTTATCGGTGTTGGTGGCGCTGGTAACAATGCAGTTAACCGTATGGTTGACGAAGCCATTGAAGGTGTTGAGTTAATCGGAGTGAATACAGATAAACAGGCTCTTGATTTATGTAAAGCTGCAACACGTGTTCAGATTGGTGAGAAATTAACAAAAGGTCTCGGGGCAGGTGCAAAACCGGAAGTTGGTGCAGCAGCTGTTGAAGAAAACCGTGACGAAATTACTGCTCTTGTGAAAGATGCGGACATGGTATTTGTAACCTGCGGTATGGGTGGTGGAACCGGTACAGGTGCAGCACCAGTTGTAGCTCAGATCGCAAAAGAGTGTGGAATCCTCACAGTAGGTGTTGTAACAAAACCATTCATCTTCGAAGGAAAACCACGTATGAACAATGCCATGGAAGGTATTGAAAGATTAAAAGAAAACGTTGATACATTAATTATTATTCCTAATGATAAATTACTTGAAATCTGTGATAAGAGAACATCCATTAAAGATGCATTCTGCAAAGCAGACGAAGTACTTCAGCAGGGTGTTCAGGGCATTACAGACCTGATCTTCAAACCAGGTTTAATTAACTTAGACTTCGCTGATATCCAGACTGTAATGCGTGATAAGGGCATCGCTCATATCGGTATTGGTACAGGTGCTGGTGAAGATAAAGCAGTTGACGCAATCAAGAAAGCAATGGAAAGCCCACTTCTTGAAACAACAGTTAAGGGTGCTACTGATATTATCATCAACTTCTCTGGTGATGTTGGTATTCAGGAAGTTTACGAAGCGGTTTCTTACCTTACAGAAGCTGCAGGTGATGAAGCAAATATTATCTTTGGTAATGTTGAATCTGAAGATGTTCCAGAAGATGAAGTTAGCATCACTATCATTGCAACTGGTCTTGAAGACAATGCTCCAAGAAGCAGTGTTACTTTAAAAACATCAAAACGTACAGCTCCTTCTCAGGCAGATAATTATGGCCCTACCTACAGTGGACAGGCAGAAAAACCTGCAAAGAAAAGCGTAGATCGCAGCTATGCTTCCGATAATATGGAAATTAAAATTCCAGAGTTTCTTCAGAACAGAAGAAGATAATCATTGATGAAATAAGAGTCGAATTGCCAAGAGTAATCTTATGTTGCATTCGACTCTTTTTTTATGCCTTTTTTTCATAATTATCAAACTTCCTTCTTTTTAGTTTCTGCAAGAAACTTATTTTTACCATGGGAATTGGTTGATGGTTTTTTTCAATTTTGGTATACTAGACTAAAGTGAAATACTATGACCAGTTTATTGGGATTCTTTCATTTTGGAATCGATGCCATAGAGCATAGGATACAGATGAAGGATGGAATAGAAGAGGTGTTTTTATGGTAGCAGAAATCATCAGTGTGGGAACCGAGATTCTTCTTGGTAATATCGTAAATACAAATGCACAATACATTTCCAAGGAACTTGCTAAGCTTGGAATTGATTTATATTTTCAAACAGTAGTTGGAGATAATGCAGATCGTGTCCGTATGGCGATTGAACAGGCTATGTCACGTTCTGATCTCATTATCATGACCGGAGGACTTGGACCAACAAAGGACGATTTAACAAAGGCTTCTGCAGCGGAGTATTTTGGAAAGAAGTTAATTTTCCATCCTCAGGCTTATGAACATGTGAAAAAGAAACTGGAATCTTATGGAATCCATGAAATGACGGAGAGTCAGAAAACGCAGGCCATGGTACCAGAAGACTCCATTGCAATTATGAATCCAGAAGGACTTGCTCCAGGTATCATAATGGCCAAAGGAGAAAAGGCTATCATCCTTCTTCCTGGACCACCAAAGGAAATGAAAGCATTGTTTGAAAAATGCAAACAAGTATTTATCTGTAAATTATCTAACCGTGTGATTGTTTCCATAAATATTAAAGTGAAAGGTCCGGATGAGATGCCACTCAGTGAAATTGGAGAATCTCCAATTGCGGATCTTTTGGGAGATATCCTGGATCATGAGAATCCAACAGTTGCAACATATGCCAAGGAGGATGGCGTTTTAATTCGTATCACTGCTTCTGGTAAAAATAGAGAAGAAGCTCTTGAAATCATGAAGCCGGTTGTAATGGAGATTGCGGATATCTTAAAAGACAAGATTGCCTGGGTAAAAGAAGAAGATTAAAAAACTAGAAATGATATGGCGTCACAGCGATATGCTGATGGCGCTTTTCTATTCAGCTCATTATGGGTAGATGGGAGGAAGAAAATGAAACATCGTTTGACACAGAATGATATTAATAAAATGAAAGAAGAAATCGAACATCGAAAAGTCGTTGTTAGAAAGGAACTTCTTGAGCATGTAAAAGAAGCACGTGCCCATGGAGATCTAAGTGAAAACTTCGAGTACCATGCAGCGAAAAAAGAAAAAAATAAAAATGAGAGCAGAATCCGTTATTTGGAAAGAATGATTCGAAGCAGTGAAGTTGTGGAAGAAAAAAGGGAAGAAGGTGTCGTTGGTATTAATACCAGTGTGGAATTGTTCTTCTTGGATGAAGGAGAGACGGATACTTTTTCTATTGTAACCACTGTTTTGGTTGATACAATGAAAAACAGAGTGAGTATTGAGTCGCCAATTGGAAAAGCATTGATGGGTCATCGTGTTGGTGATCAGGTTCATGTGGATGTGAATCCGAATTTTGGATACGATGTACTGATTCGTTCGGTGTCACCGTTTTCTGATGAAAACCTTCAGATTAATGAATATT
Organism: Eubacteriales bacterium; assembly: GCA_030531555.1. Classification (GTDB taxonomy): domain Bacteria; phylum Bacillota; class Clostridia; order Lachnospirales; family Lachnospiraceae; genus Anaerobutyricum. The sequence continues at coordinate 30,691 of JAUNNI010000033.1, forward strand.
AGAATAAGAAAATCTTTTTATTTTATAATCAAAAAATAATGATGAAAAGATATTTCTTTTGAAGAAAAAAGTGTTGACAAGAAATCTCTCTAATGATATCATAAATAAGTCGTCGGCATGATCGACGAAAACAATTTGATAAGGTTTAGAGAGCTTGGAGAGGTAGCGAAGTGGTCATAACGCGGCGGTCTTGAAAACCGTTTGTCCGAAAGGGCGCATGGGTTCGAATCCCATCCTC